>CALCEG010000014.1 GCA_937900435.1 uncultured Alphaproteobacteria bacterium | reverse complement strand
AGAAGAATTCGTTAGTTGTGTAAATAGACTTCATGAATTAAATATTGAAATTGTTGTTCATATCATTAATGGGTTGCCAGATGAAAGCAAAGAAATGATGCAGGTAATATGCGATTTGTCATTACATCGGCAGGAAATAACTCTACATTTGGGGATTTGTTCTTTTCAGCTATTAAAAGAACTTATGGAGTTAAAGATTTTTCAAATATTTTACCAGGACATGGTGGCATCTTAGACAGATTCGATGGTTGGATTTATGCGTTGACATTGGTCTGGTTGATTATGTTGTAAAAATATATAAAGGAAGGGTACATTATGCAGATTGTGTTGACCGTTATTGCATTGTTAATTGTTCTGGGCGTGGTTGTTTTTGTGCACGAACTGGGGCATTTCTTAGCCGCACGCTGGGCCAAGGTTCGGGTTGATGCTTTTTCTATTGGATTCGGGCCGGCAATTATAAAATGGCACGACAAACGTGGAACATTGTGGAAAATCGGGTGCCTGCCGTTGGGGGGGTATGTGTCGATTTATGGCCAAGAAGATATGTTTAATCGCAAGAAATATGCAGAATTGCCCAAAGAAAAACAAAAGGGACATTATCTGTCTGCGCCTGCGTGGAAACAGTTTATTATTATCGCAGCCGGCGTGTTTATGAACTTTGTTTTGGCGTGGGGGATTTATACATCGCTGTTTATGTTTCAGCCCAAACTGGTCAGCAACACACAAATGCCAGTTATCGGTCAAGTTGTTCAAGAATCTGTGGCGTTTAATGCAGGTGTACGCGCAGGCGACACAATCGTCAGAATTAACGATGAGAAAATTACAAATTGGGGTGAATTAATTTTGGCCAAAGAACTGGCGGCAAATAATAACGCAACAGTTATTGTTGTTCGTGGAAAAGAATTGGTAACACTGACACTGGGCCCGGCAGAAAAGTGGGGTATGATTGCAGATGGCAGCAAAAAAGCAGAACCAGAAAAACAAGGCTTGTTCCGCGCAATGTATTCTGGCGCACGCAAAACGTACTATGAATCAAAAACATTGCTGGTGGTATTGAAACAAATAATTACAGGAGAACGGTCGGCAAAACAACTGGGGTCCTTTATAACAATCGCAGAATATTCAGGATTGGCGATGGCGGCAGGATTCTTTACGTTGTTAAGTTTAATCGCGTTGCTGTCTGTTAATCTGGGGATTTTAAACCTGTTGCCGTTACCAGTGTTGGACGGTGGATACTTGTTAATATTGATGATAGAAGCAATTACACGCCGTAAACTGCAGGGGCGCGGAATGGAAATTGCAATTATGGTTGGCTGGTTGTTAATATTGGGACTGTTCGTGTTAACAATGTGGAATGATTTAACGCGTGTGTTCGGACTGTAATGGATAAAAAATGAAGAAGATATCACTGGCTGTAATTTTGTCGTACTGCATTGTTGAAACCGCACTTTCTGCGACTGTTTCTGGGATTACTGTATCTGGTAATCAACGTATGGATGCGGAATCTGTGCGTATTCTGTCAGGGGTAAAAAAAGGCGATAATGTCAACGAAACCACAACAAATGAAATCGCAAAAAAATTGCAGGAAAGTGGATACTTTTCAAAGATTAACGTCCAGATGAATGGCAACACTTTGAAAATTAACGTTGTCGAAGCACCCATCGTTAATATGGTAACAGTCGAAGGAAATGATGAAGTTTCAACAGATGATTTAAAAAAAGAAATAAAAACCAAAGAACGTACCTCTTATAACGCGGCAACCATCGGGGCGGATGTACAACGTATGTTGACAATCTATCAACGCCAAGGTTTCTTTGGAACAAAGATAGAGCCAAAGAAAATCGAACTGCCTGATAATCGCGTGAATGTTGTATATGAAATCACCGAAGGGCATCCAACGTGGATTACAGATATTGACTTTGACGGGAATAAAGTGTTTAACGACAAAACGTTGCGTGGGGAAATATTGTCGCGTGAACACGCGTGGTGGCGTTTTATGACGCAATTCGATACTTTTGACGAAGACAGAATACAATATGACGGTCAAATGTTGCGCCAGTTCTATCTGCGAAACGGGTATGTCGATTTTGCAGTAAAAAATATCAATGGAACTTTTACACCTGACAGGCAATATTATTCTGTCATATTTACGGTTGATGAAGGGCAGCAATATAAATTCGGGAACTTAACTGTTGAAAATCCGTTTGATGATGTGCCAACAAATGTATTGCAAGATGTGTTCAAAATAAAATCAGATGAAGTATATAATGTTGACAAGGTCGAAGAAACAATGTCTGCCCTGCGCAGTAAAGTCGCAGACTATGGGTACGCGTTTATAAGCGTCGAACCAGTACCAACGAAAAATGACGATAAAAAGACTATCGATTTGGTGTTTAAAATCCAAAAAACAAATCGAATTTATTTGAATTCTATTAATATTTTGGGAAATGTGCGTACATTCGATACGGTTATCGAACAGATAATACCAATGCGTTCGGGCGATCCTTTTTCGCTGCAAACAATCGAAGAAGGTCGTCAAAAGTTAATGCGAACACGATATTTCAAAGATGTGCAGATGGTGCCAACGCGTGTTGCTGATTCTAATATGATGAATCTGGATATCAAGGTCGAAGAACAACCAACAGGGGAATTGTCTGGTGGATTTGGTTGGTCAAACATAAATGGATTTATGGTTGATGCGGGCATCACTGAAAACAACTTTATGGGGCGTGGTCAGGTTGTGCAAATACGCGGTTCTATTGCGGAATATCAAAAACAGGCATTGTTTAGTTTTACAGAACCTTATTTGTTTGGGCGACAATTATCAGCAGGGTTTGATGTTTCGTATACTATGTATGACTATTCTTCGTTGGGCAGTTTTGGGTATGACCGCGACAGTTTAACTATCGCTGGTCGTATGGGCTGGCGGTTGACAGACCACTGGACCCAGAATGTTCGTCTGACCGCAGCATTTGACCAAAATTATGATATACAAACCGCTGGCGGATGGCAAAAGGCGACATTGTACACTGTTGGTACGAATTTCAGATATTACAATCTTGATACGAACTTTGCACAGAATACTCATACTGGGGTGGTTGCAAATCTGGGGTTGGCATATACTGGATTTGGTGGCACAGAAACATATATGCGATACAGCGCGGATATTGTCGGTATGGTTAATTTCTGGGACGACAGATGGCAGTTGCGCTCTTCTTTGGACTTTGGACTGTTGCAACCATTAGATGGTGATTATGTATCGCGTGTGTATCGTTATTTCTTGGGCGGTGAAAGTCTGCGTGGATTTGACGTTGCAGGTGTTGGATCGCGAAACTGGTATCACAAGACATACGCGTTGGGTGGATTGTGGAAGCTAAACGGTTCAACACAATTAAACTTTCCGATATTTATCCCAGATGAATATCAAATGAAGGGTTTTATATTCTTTGATTATGGTATCTTGGGCAAGCCGCCTGCGCGTGAAGATATTTATCCAAACCCACCAACAGCACAAACCAGGCCAAACTATATTGACGATAATTTGCGCACATCTGTTGGGGTGGGTATTTTCTGGAATACACCGATGGGACCAATGAACTTTTCGTGGGGATGGCCATTAAAGATGACGCCGTATGACCGCGAACAAAGATTCTTGCTGTCGTTCGAAACACAGTTTTAGTCTTGACGATGTGTATATAAATTTTTTATAATTCAATTAATAAAGGAAGGAGTTTGCCATGAAAAAAGTATTTTTAGGCACTTTGGTTGTGCTGTGCTTGGCCGGTTGTGGTCAGGTTTATGACCGCGAACCAGTCGGTGTGGGTTATGACGCAAATGAACTAAAACTTAGTCCTTGTGCATGCATTATGGTTTATCAAGGTTAAGCCTGTGATATAAACACAAGGTGCATATATGAATTACCCAGCAGATTTTGATACACCAACATTCCCAGCAGGACGCAAGATTGTTTCTTCGCGTATGATGGGAATTTTTGTTATGTTGATTTTTTTGCTGATTGGATTTACTGTGGCGGCGTTGTTTTGGGCGCAACAGTCTGTGAAAATGCACCCGTTTCTGGTTTCTGTCGATGAAATTACTGGACAATGGAATATTGTCGGGGATGACAATAAAAAAATTGTTGATTTGTCTGCGGCACAATTAATGCAAGAATCCGCGCTGACACGATTTGTGCAATACTGGTTCTGGATTTCAAATTCGGATATCGTAAATAACGCCAGATGGCGAAAATGCAATTTGACAAATGACTGTGGGTTGGGAACCGAAAAAAAAGGTATAGATATCGAAGGAGATTGCGCAATATTTTGTTTAACAGGAAATGGACTTTATTCGAACTTTTCTGAACAAGTTTTACCAAAATATCAGGCAATCGCCAACGAAGGTAATATTTGGCGCGTAGATATGCAATCTGTACAACTGAAACCATTGGGGAATATTAATACAAATGGCGGAAACTGGCAGGTGCGTGCAATAGTATATCAAAACGAACAAACGCCTGTTGAAATATTAGGGTATGCGCGTATCGCAAAATCTAAGAGTGCATATCAAAAAACATTGGGGTACTATGTCGATAAATTCGATGCGTATAAAATGAACTGATGAAAAAAATTATGAAATTCTTTTTAGGTGTTATATTGTTTATGTCGATGTTTGGCATTGTGTTCTTGACGGCCGCAATTTATGACACAACACAAAAAATAACTGTTGATACGTTCTTTTTCCAACCAGAAGATGAATATGTAAAACGAATAGAAGAACCTATAAAAATTTCTGATATCGATACGTTAATGTTGCGCGATATGCTGCTGGAAAAGTTTCTGACTGAATATTTTTATGTAATACCAAATGAACAAAATGTTGATACGCGTAAAAATCCATCGACTTCGCCAATGTACCCAATGTCAGCACGAAATGTTTTTTATGCGTGGCAAAACAATGTCTTGCCAGAGATATCAGATTTATCAGCCCAAGGCGTATTGCGTACAGTAAAATTGATTTCTGCCCAGGAAACCCCAACAAACACAAAAACAAAACCATATTGGCGCGTGGAATATGAATTGAAAACCTGGGAAAAACCAAATGATTTTATGACGCAACCTGTACTGACGCGTGGGGTACTGTTTATGCAGATATCTTTTAACCCAAATATGATGGAAACAGTTCGCGGAAAGCCAGTTGAAAAATATCTGGAAAGCGGTAATAACCCAGCAGCCGCATTCAGATTCGGTATTATGGATATCGCAACAGAAATATAAAAAATGGAAGTGTTTTAAATGTTAAAAAAAATGTTAATTTCTTTCTTGCTGGCAACCAATATAATTGGTGGCAGTTGTCGTGCAGAAGATGATTTTAACTTTGATAATTTCGCAATCGTTACAGAAGAAGGCGAAGTAGACCTGACTGTCGAAGATGTTGAATTAAATAGCGACGCGGAAATTGCCAGTGTCGGCGGCTTTGATATCGCAGGGGTTATGTTGGGAATGTCGTTTGATGATGTGTATGAATTGTTCTTTAAAAACAAGGGATTGTACACACCGCGCAAAAAAAATAGCGTTATTTATGCACTGGACAAGGAATGGAAATACAATCTGGATTATGAGTGCAGACTGCAAGGTACGGTTATACCAACAGAACTGGAAAAATGTATTAATAGTTTGGCAAAAAATCGCGGATTGTTGTATGTGTCGGAAATTCACTTGGAACGCGAAAATACTGGCGAAACACTTGTTGTTTATTTAACCAGCAATGCAACAGATAATCGTGTCTGGCGCGTTATATACAATAATGACGTTAACAAAGTCGAAGGCGCACACGAAAAATTCCAACAACAATGGGAAAATAGAATTTTGTACTTTTGGCAAAGCGTGCTGGATAAATACGGTGCGCCAAACAGCGGCGAAGACACCTGGATTTCAAGTACAAATTCGTACGACCCAAAAATGAAAGCGTATTATGGCGTGTTAGATTTGCAAGATATGGGTCGATTGGCCAAAGATAAGCAAGAAAATGACGTGCGCGCGCGTGAAAACTTTAAGGTAAAACCTTATGCGTTTTAAATCATCTTATACCAAAGGATTGTTTGCGGAATTTATTGCGCGTCTGTATTTGCGGTTGCATGGGTTTAAGATACTGAAATCGCGATATATAACCGGAAGAAATACAAATCGTGCAGAAATCGATATTATCGCAAAACGCAAAAATCTGATTATTTTTGTCGAAGTTAAGCGCAGAAAAAATATAACATCTGGGTTTGACGCAATAACACGACCACAAATGCAACGGTTGCGCCGCGCCGCAGAAACATATATCGCAAAAAAGTCTTGGAATGGGGCTGCGCGCTTTGACGCGATTATTGTTTGTGGTATACGAATTCATTGGATGAAAAATTGCATATAGTATTGCATATATGATTTTTTTCTTATATAATACAACTGCATAAGAGTAAAAAAGGAGAATATTATGAAAAAAATTATGCTGGCATTATTTGCTGTTTTAACATTGGCTGCATGCACAGGTTCTTATAAATCAGGTAATTGTGAATATCATTTCTTGTTGCACAAAGATATTTCTATTTCCAAAATCGTTGGTAATGTGACTGGCGGTTGCTAATAAGAAATCCCCATTTGGGGATTTTTTCATTGCGATGGGGTTTAAGAGTGCAGAATTATTGGTGTTCCCTTCAGATTACCCACAAAAATTTTCTAATTCTTGTGGGGCCCGATACGGGCAGTGGGAATTAAAGGAAAGAAATTTCCCTGCGGCGCACTTCATACCCGCCTGCGCGGGTATGACGGGTATGTTAGTGGATGAGCGGCAAGTATAACGAGCCGGGCGGTGGGAATTAGAAGAAATACCCCAGCAAAATACAGGAGTATTTATTGTTCGCTACTTAATCTGGACCAAAAAATATCGCTTATTTAGAGATTCTTTAAAATTCAAATCGTATACCAAGCATAAAGAGCAAAAAAGAAGCTTTTTAGGCTTGTTGTGCTCAATTCTTGTTAGGCTAACTTCGCTCATAGATTATTTCCTCTTATAAAAGAGCCCGGACGTTACGTTCGGGTTCTTTTTCATACTTTTGCATAAAAAAACATATGGTAAAATGGGTGATATTTTTTGTAAATCTTGCACGAAATATT
>CALCEG010000013.1 GCA_937900435.1 uncultured Alphaproteobacteria bacterium | reverse complement strand
AAAGAATCAATACCTTCCTGTGAAATGTGTCCGACATCAAATACGGACATAATCACCAATCCCTTCTTTGGATCATCGCGCCGCCAGAAACTTTGCACCAATGGTGTCATACCGTTCAAAGGTGTGAACGCCATCATAAAATAACCGTTGGTTCCGGCAATACGACCCATCAATTCACCGTAAACTGTTTGTGGTGGTTCTTCATCGCAATAAACCAAATCGGCTGTCAACGACTGTAAGTTTTCACGACCCTGTGAATACACACGAAAATAAATTGTTGTGATAATTCCATCGGTTGCACGCACCTGAATACTGTCCAGCAAACCACCGCCAACACCACGTGCTTTAACCGCAGAATCTTTTACAATCCAATCAGGTGCAATTGATCCGCTGGTATAACCATCGGTATCCATACCAACCAATTTTTTCTGAATAGAATCACGCAATGTTTTAGAATCTGTTGAACAAACAATAATCACACGGACTTTCTGTCCACTGGTTGCATCAATGTGTCCGGGAATACGCCAGCCCTGATGCCAATCAGGAAAGCATTGTGTCGCCTGCATAGCAACTTCAAATGTTCCACAGATGGTTTTTCCGGTCTGGTTTCCACCGCCAATAACTTTATTTTTGACGGTTATGTTGTGGAATTCTTTTTGCTTTGGGTAAGGTTCATAAGTTAAAAACCTACGCTTTGCTTCCAGAAGAAGTTGATCCTTGTTTTCCATTTTTCTTTCTAAACTCCATAAGCATCTTTATTTCTTCGTTGGTCAAATCGCCAGTGTTAGTTTCTGGTTTTTGGTTTTTCAAGGATTCAATCATCGCATCCAATTGTTCAATGGCTTTCATACCAATCTTGCCACGTTCGCCAGCGATGCGAGCCAACTTTGAAAAATCAGCCAATTGATCTTTTGTTGCACATTTGGTTGGCTTCATTTCCCAATACACATCAACCAAGTCAAGCGCGATCTTTTCGCGCTGCTGTTGCAATTCCTGCAAAGAGAAGCAGGACAAACTTGCTGCTTCCG
>CALCEG010000012.1 GCA_937900435.1 uncultured Alphaproteobacteria bacterium | reverse complement strand
GAACCTCCTGACCACATTGATTTCATTGTGGTTTTTTAATTTCGTAGGGGGCAACTTTGAAACGTGTGATTTTATTATCTTTTATATTTGCTGGGATTGTAGCACCCACATTGGCGTCAATCCCGTCAACGGCGTATGTTCAACAACAAATCGCAACACAAATCGCAGCCGCGGTCGCAACCAAGGCTGATATTCGTGCGCTGGAATCCAAAGTCGACACTGCCGCATCCGCGAATCAAACAATGGCGGGCAGTTATACCGTTTCTGGCACATTAAATCTAACAGGCGTTGCAACAGTTGAAACACCACCATTACCACCGGCAGAATAAAACACATGAAAAAATTATTATGCATTTTATTTAGTTTCTTATTTTTTATCTGCAATGCACATACCGCACAGATTGTAAATGTAGAATACATTCACAAATTAATATCCCAAGAATGGGATATAACTGTTCCATATAATCCTGCACTAAAAAATGTAAAATCGATTGCGAATATGAAATATTTACTAACTGCAATTGATGTTGCGAATGAAATCCTAAATGGCGAAAAGACCACCAACTATGGTAATGGCGAATTCGCAACAACCCGAATTGCCGACACAATCGCAACTAATCAAGCGGTTGAAACATTGGTAAAACAAAATAAAATCGAATATAAATTTTCCGCAACAATTGATTTAAGTCGATATGATGATAATAGTAGTGGTGGTTGGGGACCCTTCAACCCAGTAACAGAATTTGGTTTTAACATCAGCGCGGCTGGTACATTCTATATTGATTGGGGCGATGGCACAGTCGAAACAATAAAAAAAGACAATACAGAATATATTGAATATACCCACGACTATGGCACAACAGATGGTGTATACACCGTACAAATCGGTGGTCGTGCTACGGATTACAGCAATGATATGGCGGCAATCAATTTCCAAGGAACCCCTGGTCCTATGTCAGGGTATTACCAAGCCTTAACCGACATTAATGGTTCATTGGGGGCGATATTTGGAACACTAAGTAATGGCAAACAGCCAAGGTTTATTTATACATTTGATGCTGCAAGAGATTTGACAGGTTCAATTCCAGAAAACTTGTTCGCGGGTATATCTGGCGCACCAGCAGAAGATATGTTCGCCCACACCTTTTCTAATTGCAGTGGTTTGACAGGTTCAATTCCCGATGGATTATTTGGTAATCTAACTGGCGCACCAGCAAGTGGAATGTTCCGCGGTACCTTTATGAATTGCAGAAGTTTAACATCAATCCCCGAAAACCTGTTTGGGAATATTTCTGGGCCGGCACAGGACCTAATGTTCGCCTACACCTTTTCTGATTGCAGTGGTTTGACAGGACCGTCTGCAAGAATAAATGGGCAATACCTGTATGAAATCTGGCCGACCGCCACAACATCTGAGGTTAGTGATATGTACCAAAATGCAACCGGCTTGTCTGATTATTCCAACATCCCAACCGTATGGAAATAATCCCGACAAAAACACCAGTTTCTGTGTCAAAGCACAGAAAGAAACACCGGCATACTCTCCCCGCCGGTGTTTTTTATATACGGATTCTTGGAACTTAAGAACTCTCGTCATTCCCGCGTATCGGGCCCCGCAAAAATTGAAAATTTTTGTGGGTGATTCTAGGCGGGAATCCAGTGCCCCACTCCTCACTTCGTCATTCCCGCGTATCGGGCCCCGCAAAAATTGAAAATTTTTGTGGGCGATTCTAGGTGGGAATCCAGTGCCCCGCAGGGTAAAATCCCTTTCCCTACCCCCCGCCACCGTTTTTAATTCCCTTTTTATCGTGCTTAAAAAATTATAAAAACCGCCAACTGGCGGTTTTCTTTACATCACACTGTCGTCATGCACATAGTACACAGTATCGTCGACATTGATTTTCAGTGCCTTTGCAACACCATCACTCATAAACTTTTCTTCTGTTGTCATATTACCAAAGAACACCCTTTCTTCTGAATCACCGTTGTCATTGGTTATATTCAATCGAACATTCAACGCCAATTCATCTGGATTCTTTTTCGCGCTGCGCAGATAGACAACACCATCACCTGCATGCAACTTACGTCCACAGTCATCCGCTTCATTTGCACCATAACCATATCCGATTGTCGTCAACTGCACTGGACACTGGCCACGATTTTTACTGATACTGCCATACGAAACTTCACCACCAGGCGCATAATACCCAACCCCAACGTTTTCACATGCGGCCCCAGCAGTCGCAACATACATACCTGCATCACAAACAGTCTTACAAGATGCGCGTCCTGCATGTTCTTCAGCTGTTGTACCTGTATTTCCATACCCGTACGGCGTTGCACACAAGACACACTCACTTGCCCCCGCATTGGAATAGTAATTATCACCGCAAACATCACAAGTGTTTGTACCACCTACACTATATGTACCTGCAGAACACTGTACACATGTATTCTTGGACTTCAAAATTATAGGCCCACCAACAAACACACCTGAACCAGCATTCGTCAAGAATTCACCAGCAACCGTATCATACATACCCAACACCCCATCACTATCACGCTTCGCTGGGATTAAGTTTTGTACCAAAACACCCTGGTCGTATATTTTAACATAATAGAAGTCAAAAGCCCCCATACGCTGTACTGTTCCTCTATTAGTACCAAATATATACATAGTAGAATCAGAGGCAACAGGCTGTGAAATATCAATTATTTGTTCTGCAACTCCAGCCCCTTTTATCACGGCAGTTTTACCACCAACGAACATTTCATAATCCATGTTTGCTTCTATTGTATAACCAGAAGCTTTCTGAGTATTATTTATGTACAAAAGCCCTGTTCCAGAACTAGCCGAACCAACAAATAAGTTAGCAGTTCCATTAATCACAGTTCCAAAAAATGACGGTCCACCATTCAATCTTAAAGCCTTAGCTTTAAAATTTATGGATGTTGTTACTTTAGGTTTAACACCAGTATCAATATATTGTGTACCAGTTGATTCCAGATATTCTAATTGTGTATACCCACTTGGTAAGATACTTACGTTTTCTCCATTAACAGATGTATACGATGCCCCACCAGCACACGATGTAACTTCACACAAGTTTGCAACCACATTATCGGACCATGTAGCAGTTGCCCAGCCATCAACAAACCCATTATTCACACAAGTTGCGTTACAAGAAGTCTGTCCAACACCAGATGTTGTTGTACCATTTTGACACGCAGTACAACCACTTGCAGCTGTTGTGGAATACGAACCTAACGCACACGAATCGCATGCCGAAACAGCACCATAGTTCACAATATGTGCCCCCTTAAAGGTCCCTGCTGCACAATCCGTTGCACCATTTGCCTTAGAAGTCGCAACATATTTACCACTCAAACTATCTGTATAACATACACTTGAACCACCACTGTTACCTGCAACACTATTAGGATAAAACCC
>CALCEG010000011.1 GCA_937900435.1 uncultured Alphaproteobacteria bacterium | reverse complement strand
TCGGCCTTTATCTGACCATCGGCACCAAATTCATGCAGTTCCGAAAACTCGGTTATTCCCTGCGCAATACCGTCGGCAGAATCTTTGAATGGAAGTTTGTCGAAAGATAAACCGCAAGGTGTTGAAGTTAATACCGCTGGATACGATGGAAATCGTGGTCATTATGCACGTTGGGATGCGGCCAGTGCAACGTGCTTTGTTCGTGTTGCTGCATATAACAAAGATACGCCTATTACAAACCAATGGTTATTTGGCGCGGCTGGCGATGACCAAAGTGCAGAAGTATGGATGTCCGCTGGCGACACTTTTACCTGTAACAAAGACCTGTTCGGATTTTCTTTGATGAACAAGACAAAAACAGCCGCCGTTGTTGGAATTGGTGGCGGAACATTACTTGGTGCTGGAATTGGTGCAGTCGCAGGTCACAGCAGCAGTAACTTCGACTGTGATAACAAAGCACATCGTGAAGAACTAACCAAACAATTACGCAACACACAGTCAATTAGTATCACGAATGAATATTTGGACAAAGATATAAACTTGGATGGGGACAAAATGTCCGAAAAATCTTGTCGGGAAATAATCAGACTGTATGACGTTGTTAACCAATATCAGTCTTATGTAAACGAATGCGACAATAAAACAATCGCAACAAACCAAATTGACATAAACTGTAAACTTTCGGCAACAGGCATACCATTAACAGAAACCAAGGATTGTTATGAAGCCTTTAAGTCCAAAAATGATGATGCAAGCAAAGAAATAGCGGAAATCATAAAAAAATACTGCTATGACGGCAACAACCCAAGCATCGAAAAACTGGAAAATTGTAAAACAACAATAAACCAAAAAATAAACAATATGACTTGCTTGGTCAAAAACCTGAACAAAGAACGCATCAGCGACACATCAAACATCTATTGTGGCGCCACTGACAACAGTTGTATATCAACAAACGATGTAAAACCAGAACTAGAAAGACTGAACAAATACTTGTTCACATCCAGTGTTCGCGAAACAATAACAGACACCCAACGCGGCAATCGCGCCAAGACAACAGCAGCTGGTGCCGCGATTGGTGCTGGTGTTGGGGGAATTGCAACCGCAATTACCGCATTTGTCGAAAAGGGTAATATCAACTGTCGTGTTGGCGATGGGATGTCTCAGGTCAGTTTGGGTAAATCACACTCTATTGATACATTAAAAGACGTCTATGTAAAATGGAATCTGAACTTGCCAGATGTCATCACACCAACCGCAACTGTATCAGACTGCGATTCTTGGAAACGCATTTGCGCAACAACTACCAACCTAGAAGACTGTGCAAATGCAGAGTTCAACTGGATACCAAACGCAGGTTCAATACCTAAGAATATCAAGAGTCCTTGCGTTGTTTCAGGCAGCACCTGTATACCTAACGAAACTGTAATACAAGCAAATAACGTCTGTCCATCAACAGGTACGGGTACAGAACCTCAACCACCGGTACGCTAAACAAATAAAAAAGACACGAAATCGTGTCTTTTTTTTACACTAAAAATAATCCCCAAAATAAAAATCCCCAATTTGGGGATTTTATTATATAAAAGAAACTTACACTTAGGCTTCTGTTTTTTCTTCTGTTGCGTTTTCTTCTGCAACTGGTGCAACTGGTGCTTTCTTGGCATTAACATCACGATCAACCAATTCGATAATCGCCATTGGTGCCGCATCACCATAACGGAAACCAGCCTTTAAAACGCGAGTATAACCACCGTTACGATTTGCATAACGTGGGCCCAAAACATCGAACAACTTTTTAACAGTCGCTGCCGAAGAATTACCCAATTCGCTTGCAGTCAAACGACGGTTTGCAACAGAATCAACTTTTGCACGAGTAATCATTTTTTCAACGACACTGCGCAAATCTTTTGCCTTTGGCAAAGTTGTTTTAATCTGTTCTTTTTCAATCAAGTTTTTTGCCAGACCAATAAACAAGGCCTTGCGAGCATTTGTGTCGCGATTGAATGTACGACCTGCTTTCATATGTCTCATCGATTACTCCTTTGTGTTTCTGCCCTGCCCTACCAATGGGATGGGATTCTTTTGAGACTGCCACAACCTGACTACATTGCCAGAACTGTGGGATTAAATTCACTATATTTTATAGTATTTTTCAAACATTGCAAGAAATAAAATTATGTAAGGCGATTGGAAGTATTTGACGGTTCGTAGTGTACAAACGCTAAAAACACCCCAAAACATCTCCTTGCAATGCGAAGAAATTAAAAGACATGAGATTATTGGAAGTGTTCGCCGTTTCGCAGTGTAGTCGACCTACACAAGAAACGGCGCAACACAACAAGAATCCATATATTTTAATTTATTTGTATGGATCTTCGTATTTTTTGGCCAACTCCGCAATATTTTCTGGTGGCCAACCTGGAACTTCCATACCCAAACCAAGCCCCATCGCTTCCAATTGAACTTTAATTTCATTCAAAGATTTGCGGCCAAAGTTTGGTGTTTTTAACATATCAGCTTCGGTCTTTTGAACCAATTCGCCCAACCAGTTGATTTTATCGTTCTTTAAGCAGTTATTTGCACGAACAGACAATTCCAGTTCATCAACATGCTTTAACAATTTTGGATCGAATGGCAAAGCATCTTTTGTTTTTTCTTCGTCTGCTGGCGCAGCGATTTGTGCAGGATCTTCGAAATTGATGAATACCAACAACTGGTCAGTCAAGATACGCGCAGCCAATGCGATTGCATCTTCTGGCGAAACCGAACCATTTGTTTTAACTGTCAATTCCAATTTATCATAGTCTGTCGATTGTCCAACGCGGGTTGGGAAAACATCACTTGCCACATTCAATATTGGCGAGAATATAGAATCCACAGGAATAACCCCCAAAGGCAAACCTTCGGAATGTGCAGTTGCTGGGACATAACCACGACCAGACGCCAAAGTAATTTCCATATCAAGATTTGCGCCCTTGTCCAAAGTGCAAATTTCGACATCTTTGTTCATAACTTCGACCCCACCAGCAGTTTCAATCATACCTGCAGTAACTACGGCTGGTCCTTTGACTTTCAAATATGCCTTATGTTGTCCTTCGTTCAAGGCTTTGAAATAAACGCCTTTTAAATTCAAGACAATATCTGTAACATCTTCACGCACACCAGAAATGCTAGAAAATTCGTGTTGCACGCCATCAATTTTGATATAAATCGGCGCACACCCCTGCAAAGACGACAACAAGACGCGGCGCAATGCAGTCCCCAGTGTCAAACCGAACCCTTTTTCCAACGGTTCTACGACCAATGTTGCGACATTAGAGTTATGTTCATCGACATTAATAGTCAGTTTTTTTGGCTTAATTAAGCTCATCCAATTTTTTTCAATCATTTAAGTTTCCTTTTCGGCTTAGTTTATCATTTTCACCAATTCGGTACGGCACAAACAGCGCAGCCATTTGCACACGCCCGCATATTTTATACCCCAAATCTCCAAAAGTCAATGATTAGATATATTAAAATATTTTAATCAAAATATTTTTTTAACAATATCCACTCCATCGTTTACGTCCATCACACCTACCTGTCCCGAAATTACCGAATAAGTAACATCACCGACCTTAATATTATAATCTAATACATCTGCAACTTGTTCTACAATATACCCTGTATCAGAAACTCTAAAGATATTCAATTTCTGCAAAAATATACTATTATTATACAAATCATCTAGTTTAGAAGTAATTTTTGCCATAGCTTTGTTTAAATTAGGTGACCTTCCCAAAAATTTTGTCGTAACTGAAGTTACCGTAGGAACTACTTGCAACGCAACTCCTATTGCACGCCACACTTGCTCTGGCTCCCAAGCATTCTTGTCAAAAATACCTTTTTGATTTGCCTCTAATAAACTGCCACCACCATTTGGCAACTTGTAATTTTCAAGAAATTTTATCCAAAAATTAGCACCTTCTTCCGTATTTTCGTCTATTTTATCAAATAGGTGTTCAAACATCTCATCAATCGCATACAGCTGCTCAATCGAGATGTCTTCGATTATATTTGACAATGTTTGCAAATTATCATTTATTGCTTGTATTGCACAGGATTGATTATTACATTTTCTTGCAACTTCCAAAAACTTTTTCGGAATCTCATCCAACTTTCCCTGCGCCACAATTTCTATACCCGCCCCAATCAGTTCTACACTTCCAGCAATAACTCCAAGCGCTGCTGCTCCACCAGTCGCGTAAGTCGTAGCAGTAACTGCAATCGCTACGATTGCACCACCAATCATATAGACATACCCCCAATTCCTTTCATGGTTTGCATATTTCTTCGAATCTGGCAATATACAAAGTTGTTTTTCTGAGTCCCACCATATATCGCTACATGTTTCGCAAGTACTATTGTTCGCTTTTATCAGTCGATTACACCCCTCTTCATTCAAAAATTCACATCCTTCCCCAGAAAACATACCGCCACTAACGGCACAACTAATAACCTGTTGTGCTGAATTATTAGCCTTTTTCGAAGACTCAGACAAATCACCAAACACAAAGTCAACTGCATGTCCATTAACATAACACGTCAACACCTCATCTCGTTGTTTCCCGTTTTGAATAAACGACGTTGAAGCATCACATTGAAAAGACTCTAAAGGTATATGTTTACTATCTAACGTTAATTTTACATACTGTTTTAGTTGTTCTTCCAGAGCATAATAAATATTTAATTCTTGTTTATAAAATACCCAATTATCAATATCGTTCCATGTACGCAATTCATTCGTTTTACGGACAATACCCGAAACCTCGCACAAATCATTCGATACATTATCAGGAAGCACAACCCCATATCCTTTTAACACAAAGTTATTTGTTCCATATTTTGCGGTTATATTATCAACATAACTTTGTTTTACCTTAGAATTTTTTACAACTTTGGACTGATAACCTAATTTATTCAATGTTTCGTTTATTTGACTGCACTTTGCTGCGTCTGACACATTATAAGCAGCAAACCCATCATCACCATCTTTTGCAATTGCAGAAACCGCCGATATTCCCGTCAACAAATCGGCATTATGTATTTTACCAACCGCCCCTAAAACACCATGCAAAATCGAATTATCTTCTGTCGTGTTCAAACCACCAAAATTAAATTCAAATTTATGATAATTATCCACACCGGAACACTTCAAAAATCTTTTACCACGTATTTCCGATGAACAAACCGCTTTTATCTTATGTTTTTTCAACAAATATTCCTTTGCTAATGCAATTCCTTCGGAAATACGAACCGTATCAGAATTAAAGATTTGCACACATTCACCGGACACAACATTTACATTCTTGTCACAAACAGAATAAAATCTGGTAAACAAATTATCAACCACACGCCCACACAAGGCAGGATTCCACCCCGCAGCATTACACGCCGCCTGCAATCCAGATTGATTAATCATACCCGTTTCAGTTAAATGGTTTTTAAACTCCTGTGCAAAGACAAACTTTTCTTCATCTCTGCCCGTAAAAGCATTACCCAATGCATACTCTAAAACATCTGGATAAATACGATAGTAATAAAGCATCTATCTCCACATTCATCTATAATAATATGCCATTATATATTAAGAGTTGGTTACGTTCTACTGAAGCACATAATATGCTCTACTATAACAATAATGTTATCAGTATGGATAAGATGCTACAAAAGACAGAACTAGATAATGAAGAGAAAATGGATAAAGCATTACGCATAAAAGATAAATTAGAAAAATATGCCGCAATAGATGCTGTAAAA
>CALCEG010000010.1 GCA_937900435.1 uncultured Alphaproteobacteria bacterium | reverse complement strand
GGCTTGTATAAACGAAAGGATTTCATATTAATTAATCTATAGTCTTTTTATTTAAGTCATCAATAACAGTATAACTGTAATTGTTGATTTTGTAATCATCAACCCAAATTGTAAGGCTGGCGTTATATTGCCCATCCGTTCTCTTGGCATTTTCATCCCGCAGGAAAATATAGGTGAAAGTAAAATTACCCTCTTTGTCCAAAACCATAGATGACGGAATTCCAAAACGCTTTTCAACTTCTGCCGATGCA
The DNA here is from genome assembly GCA_937900435.1 of uncultured Alphaproteobacteria bacterium. Lineage (GTDB taxonomy): Bacteria > Pseudomonadota > Alphaproteobacteria > Rs-D84 > Rs-D84 > Enterousia. The sequence continues at coordinate 42,972 of CALCEG010000010.1, read as the reverse complement.
GCTTTGCTGTTTTTCAACTCGTATATGATTTTTTCCGGGATAAATTAATGTTTCCTATATTTAATGCACACAATCAAATCGTTGCTTTTTCAGGACGCAGTTTGGATGGCAGTGAACCAAAGTATATAAATACATCTGATACTGATATTTTTCATAAACGAAAAACTGTGTTCGGGTTGAACTTTGCGCGCGAAAGTATTCATCGTGCAAATCGCAGCATTATTGTCGAAGGACAAATTGACGCAATAAAAATGCAACTAAACGGTTTTCCAGAAACTGTCGCACCACTGGGGACCGCATTGACCGAAGACCATATTGCACTGTTATGTAAATCAAACAGAAATATAACTTTTTGTTTTGATGGTGATGGCGCAGGACAAAAGGCAGCAGCGCGCGCATGTGATATTGTTATGCAATTCTTGCGCGATACGTCTGATGTGAAATTCGCGTTCGTTAGTGGCGGTAAAGACCCTGATGAAATACTGAAAAATTCCGGGGGCGATGCAATGCGAAAAATTATCGACAACGCGGTGCCGTTGGTTGACTTCTTGTGGGATTTAGCAAACAAAAACTTTATTACCGCAACGCCAGGTGGACGTACACAGGCTGAAAAATTCTTGGACAATATAACAGATAAAATCACAGACAACGAATTAAAAAAACACTATAAACAAGAATACAATAAACGAAAATTCCAAAACTGGCAAAGTTGGAAAAAAGAAACAAAAAAAATCGATGTGAAATTACCTGATATTGATGGCATAACAAAAAATACACTGGTGTATATTGTTAATACTTTCCCAGAACTGGCGGAAAGATATCTGGATTTCTTGGGGACGTTGGGGGTGGATTTTGACACAACGACCAATGATTTAAATTTAAGTTTTGATGCCGCTGAAAAATATATTGTTTCGCTAAAACTGCAAAGATATCTGGAAAAACTGAATGCAACAAAACAAGAATTGACTAATAAATTATTATCTGGGGACGAAACAGTTCGTGATGAAATAGTGAACATTGATACAGAAATAAAAAAATATTCAGAAAAATTAAAATTACTTTTAACGTTATAAAAAAAAAAAAAAATAAAAATACCGGCTTTTTTTAACATTTTTACAAAAAAAGCCGGTAATTTTTTTATTTTGTTTGGGTTTTAAAATCCGATATACATCTTTTTAAACCGTCTTGCCAATGTGGAATTTCAAGTCCAAACGTTTCTTTGGTTTTATCTTTATCCAGAACACTGTAATATGGACGTGGCGCTGCGGTCGGATATTGTGATGATTTTATCGGGTTTACTTTGCATTTTAAACCGGACAATTCCATTATAGATGTCGCAAAATCATACCATGAACAAACACCCATATTTGTAAAATGATATATACCTGACTTTTCCGGCGACATTTGTGGAATTATCTTTACAATCGCATACGCCAAATCATTCGCAAATGTTGGTGTGCCAATCTGATCAGATACCACGTTTATACTGTCGCGCGTTGCCCCCAGATTACGCATAGTTTTTACAAAATTATTTCCGTAAATCGAATATAACCACGCAGTTCTAAGAATTACATAATTTTTAGTTTCGTTTATTATTGCAACTTCGCCTGCACGCTTTGTTTTTCCGTACACTGATATTGGATTTGTTTTCATATCAGGTGTATAAGGCATATATCCACGACCATCAAAAACATAATCTGTGGAAATATGTATAATTTTCGCACCGGTTTTTGCAAGATTTCTGGGGCCATCTGTATTTATTTTTTGGGCAATAGTGGAGTCATCCTCGGCCTTGTCAACCGCTGTATAGGCAGCACAATTTATAATTAAATCTATATCGTTTTTTTTAACAAATTTATTTACAGAATTTGAATCTGTTATGTCTAATGTGTCAACATCTGTGCAAATTGCATTCGGTAATAATTTAGATACTAAAATCCCCAGTTGACCACGACAGCCTGTGATTAATTGCATATCTGATTCTTTTTTTAGGTATTAAACAAGAAATGACATATATCGCCATTGTTCATAATATAATCACGACCAACCAGACGCATTTTGCCGGCTTCTTTGACCGCAACTTCGCCACCAAGTGCAATATAGTCTGATGGGGAAATCACTTCGGCACGAATAAAGCCACGCTCAAAATCAGTGTGAATCTTTCCTGCTGCCTGGGGCGCAGTCATACCAACAGTTATTGTCCATGCGTGCGCTTCTTTGGGGCCAATCGTATAATACGTTTGCAATCCAAGGGTCTTGTACCCTGTCTTGATAACCTTGTCCAAGCCTGATTCTGACAACCCCAAGTCTTCTAAAAACATTTTTCGTTCATCGGTATCGACAATTTGCGAAATTTCCATTTCTATCTTCGACGATATAACTAAAACATCAGCCACTTTACCGAATTTTTCAACAACCATATCTGAATATTTGTTGCCAGTCGCGGCGGCTGATTCTTCAACATTACATACATAAATAACCGGTTTTGAAGTCAGTAAATTAAACGGCACAGAATCAATTCCACCATCACGCGCAGGTATGGATTTTTCAAGATTAGTCTTTATAGCAATCGCATCTGATAATAATTTCGCGGCGTCTTTGTCCAAACCGCGCGCTTTCTTTTCAAGATTCTTGATTTGTCGGTCTAGGCTTTCAATGTCTGCCAACATTAATTCTGTTTCAATCGTTTCGATATCGCCAAGTGGGTCTATACGCCCGTTTACATGCACAATATCATCGTTTTCAAAGCAACGTACAACGTGAATAATCGCGTCTGTTGATAAGATATTGCCCAAGAATTTATTTCCCAGTCCTTCACCACTGGATGCACCCTTGACAAGACCAGCAATATCAACAATTTCAAGTTGTGTTGGTATTATTTTTTGCGAACCCGCAACACGCGCAAGTTCATGCAATGTATCGTCAGGCACAACAACGCGGCCCGTATTCGGCTCAATAGTGCAAAACGGATAGTTTTGAGCATCTGCCGCAGCACTTTGTGTTAATGCATTAAATAATGTTGATTTACCAACGTTTGGCAGACCAACAATCCCACAGTTGAATCCCATTTTAAAATCCTTTATAATGTGATTAATATGTCATACATCTGGGACGAATTCAACATAAAAACTTTTCCAGCGGAAACTATCGTTTACCGCAATGGGGATTATTGCCCAGAATTATCAACACTGGAAAACAAACCAATTGATAAAAAATACGATTTACCGGTTCATATTATATATATTGGCGAAATTGCCGGTAAATGCCGGCTGAATATCGAATTAGGGGCGGATAACCAAAACATTATCATTAGTGTAAATGTAAAAAATAAAAATCCGGCTTTTTTTGACATTTTTATTAAAAACGCCGGTAAAAATTCGGAAATTAAAGCCAATATTTTAATGCATAATATAGGCAGTGAATTAGACTATGATTGCAAAGCAAGACATTTGTATAAAAATACGGCTATTTTTGTAAAAAATAAACTTTTTGCCGGCAAAAACGCAATTTCAAAACTGTCAGGTGTGGCAATCATTGATAAAGATTGTCCAGAATGTAAATCTGATATGTCTTTTGTCGCAATGATAGAGCAGGGCGCAAAAACAGAGTTTATACCATCACAACGTATCGCGTCTGAGCCAACAACCGCGGACCACAGCGCTGCAATATACAAACCAACAAATATGCAAATAAACTATTTGCGTAGTGCAGGGTTATCAAGTATGGAAATAAAAGATGTTATGCGCGAAGCATTCTTGAACGATTATTAACAATAATAAAAAAACCGGCTTTTTTTGACATTTTTATCAAAAAAGCCGGTATTTTTATTTTTTATTTCTTCTGAATTCATCCAGTGATACAACGCGACCTGGATCTGGGACTGTGTCTGGTTTTTCTTCCAATGGTAATTCTATACCTGTGTTTTCATTGTCAGGTTGGTTGTTATTTTGAAACGATAACATAAAATCAACCGATGGGTCTTTGAATTCAACCAGCGCAGAAAACGGAACACGAATAAAAAATGGACGACCATCGAATGTTAGCTGAACACCAAATTCCTTGTCTGATACATTCAGATTATTGTATGAATATTGCAATACTATGGTCATTAATTCAGGATAACGTATGCGCAAAAAGTCAGGTAATACAACCCCATTATCGCGCGTGCGAAACGTGATATAAAAATGTGTACCATCACCCAATCCATTAAACTGAGCATGTGTTAATGCGTCTTTGACGACAGATTTTAATGCGGTATCTAATAAAGTTTGATAATCTATTCTTGACATCTTTTTTTCTCCACCCGTAGTATATTATTTATTCCGCCATCAAGGCAAGCAACAAATGTTGCGTTTGGAACATCTGTGAAAACATCAGGGTCAAGACCAGTCGCCCAAACCTGTGCCTGTGATTTACCAAGCGATAAAAACATATTCTGACGCGCAACAGAATCAAGGTGCGCCGCCGCTTCGTCCAAAAGAACAAGCGCGTGATTACCAGTCTTGGTATAAACCAGTTCGGCATGCGCCAAAATTAAATCAATTAAAACTGTTTTTTGTTGACCTGTACTGGTTAAATATGCCGGCAAATTTAATTCATTATTAAAAACCCCAAAGTCTGATTTATGCGGCCCATCAAGTATCATTTTGTCGCCACTTAAAACACGATTATTTTGTAAGTATGATAAATATGCACGTTCAGCATCGCCAGCAGACATACCATCAATTAACATTTGTTCGGTAACCCCAGATACAGATACCGCACAACGCGATAAAAAGTAATTTAATTGTCCTGCGTATTGAATACGCGCAACAGATATCGCAACAGATGTTCCTGCAATTTGAATATCCAGCGCATTTAACCAATTTGAATCAGCACCATTCTTTAACGCAACTGCGCGTTCTGTTAATAATTTAGATAATCGTGCAGTTCGACCAGAATGTGCAGAATCAAAACTGGATACCAATCGGTCAAAAAACGCGCGTCTGTCAGACGCACTGTCTACAAATAATCGGTCTTCTTTTGGTGTTAGCCAGACCACGCGTAAATATTTTGATAAATCTGATAGGGGCGCACTGTCGCCATCTATTCTGGCGCGGCGGTTAGAATCACCATTTGTAAAGCTGACAGATATTTCTGTTTCGTCTGATAATTGCGCAAAAACACTGAAACCACCAGAACCACCAAAACGCGCCATATCAGACATTGACGCGCCACGCATACCACGTTCGCCAGAAAGAATAGATATCGCTTCCAAAATTGCGGTTTTACCAGAACCATTTGGGCCTGTTATTATTATGTTTTGATTACCACAGGTATTTATTCTGCTGGTTTTATGGTTTCTGAAATCTGTTAGACTTAACGACGTTATCATAATGCAAATGATACTAAATAAAAAAAAAGCCCGCAAGGGCTGTTTTACTTAAATTTGGAGGCCTGGGTCGGAATCGAACCGGCATAGAAGGATTTGCAGTCCTCTGCATAACCACTCTGCCACCAGGCCATCACAAGTAAGCATATATTAAGCAAAAAATAATTGTATTTCAACCAAAAAATTGATATAATTTTTGTAATTGTGAGCGAGAGAGATTTTTTAATGAAAAAACATTTATTTTTACTGGGAATTTTATGTCCAATGGTTGCAAATGCTGCAATCGATGATTGTATGACACGCACAACAGTACCATCTGAACCAATGGATTTAAAACAAATTATCGATTTAGGTTTATGCAGGAATCCACAAACAGCCGCGTCTTTCTTGGCTTTTGAATCCGCCAGAATGTCAAAAAATGCTGGTTATGCTGATTATTTGCCAAGTGTTAGTTTGGGTGCAAATGCGTCTTTGCCGTACAGAAATGAACAATGGGGCGATTGGTCGTATGGGGCATCGTTGTCTGCGTCTTATCTGATTTTCGATTTTGGTAAAAGATTATCTGATTTAAACCAGTCAATTGCGTCTTGGCGCGCCAGTGGTTTTGATTATGACGAAAGTGTGCAAAATTATGTATATTCTGTTATTGGGTCTTATTACGGATTATTAAAAGCACAAGCTGATGTTACGTCAGCAGAAATGTTGTACAAGGTTGCAAAAACAGCGCACGAAACTGCAAAAAATAAATTTAAAGCAGGATCTGTCGCCAAGGCTGATGTATTGCGCGCAGATACAACATTGGCCAGTCGCGATTTGGATTTGGAACGTGCAAAAAATAATCTTAAAATCGCCAAGGGTACTTTGTTGAATAAATTGTCTTTTTCCGCAGACCAAGATATTCAGATAAAAGATTTACCATCGGAAATCGGCGCACCACAAGAAACAAAATCACTGGACGAACTGTTTGAACAAGCACAAAAAACCAGACCTGATATTTTGCGCGCAACTGCAAATAAAGATTCTGCGTGGTATCGCAGAAACAGCACACTGCTTAGTAATCTGCCGTCAATTTCTGCGTCTGGGTCGTTGTCGTGGAACAACAACCCAACTGAAACGTTTGGCGCAGGTCAAGATAATATAAGCGGCAGTATCGGTATTCGCGCATCAATGCCACTGTTCGCAGGATTCGCAAATATGTATAATGCACGCGCCGCACAGTATAACTATGAACGCGCACTGGAACAAGAACGTGCAACAAACGATAATGCGGAACTAGATATATTTACCGCTTATCAAAACTATAAAACTGCACAAAATGTGCTGAAGCAAACAGAAACATTGTTAAAGTCCGCAACAGAAAGCGAAAATGTGACTGCTGGTATGTACAAGGTTGGTCGCGCAACTATGTTGGATTGGCAGACTGCACAATCTGAACTGGTAGATGCAGAAAAACAAAATAACGCCGCAAAGTATGATTTGTTTGTTAAACGTGCCGCAGTGGCGTTGGCAGTCGGTGAAATAAAAGTAGAATTAAATGACGGAGAGAGTAAATGAAAACATCAAAAACACAAAATAAAGTAGATGTAAAAAAAACATCTTTTGTGAAAAGATTTTTTAAGTTTATATGGCGTAAAAAATGGTGGATTTTGCTGATTTTATCAGCTTTGGTTGGAATAAAGTTAATTTTTGGCAGTAATGATGCCAATAAAAATGAATTTATAACACTAAATATAACACGCGGTGATTTAAAACAAGTTGTCAGTGCAACTGGCGAAATTAAGCCTGTTAATACAGTTAATGTTGGTTCGCAAGTGTCAGGTACAATTGATAACTTGTATGTTGATTTTAATAGCAAGGTAAAAAAAGGCGATGTTTTATTAACAATTGAACCATCTGTATTACAGGCATCTGTTAATGAAGCGCGCGCATCACTGGATAGCGCGATGTCCCAACTTAATCTGGCAAAAAGCGAATTTGAAAGAAATAAATTCTTGTACAACAAAGATTATATTTCACGCGCAGAAATGGAACAATCACAGTCCGCATACGAACAAGCAGAACAATCTGTGAACCGTATGCAATCACAATATGACCGCGCACTTACTAATCTGGGATATGCAACAATTACTTCGCCGGTGGACGGGACTGTTATTTCAAGAAAAGTTGATATTGGTCAAACTGTGGCGGCATCGTTCCAAACACCAGACTTATTCGAAATTGCAGAAGATTTAACAAAAATGCAAATCGAAACTGCTGTGTCCGAAGCAGATATTGGGGTTATAAAAGAAAATCAACCTGTAACTTTTACAGTTGATGCATATCCAACAGAAACGTTTGATGGGGTTGTAAGACAAATCAGATTATCGCCAACAACAACGTCTAATGTCGTTGTATACACTGTGGTTATTGATGTTGATAATACTGACTTGCGTTTGATGCCGGGTATGACAGCGTTTGTGACAATCGTTATTTCTGAACGCGATAATGTATGGAAAGCACCAAATGCGGCGTTTTTGGTTCGTAATTTTGATAATATTATGGAAAATTCAAATGGTGCAACACCGGTTACACACGTCGCATTGTTGCGTGACGGCGATGTTGTCTTGGTTCCATACACCAAGGGATTAAGCACCGCAACAGAAACAGAAATTATTTCTGATGAAATAAAAATGGGTGATAAAATCGTTGTCGGAAAAAATAATGGTAAAACGACCAGTAAACAAAAGTCCGCTTCGCCGATGCGTGGGGGACGACCACGAATGTAAAAACAAGTAATATAAAAAAATAAAAATACCGGCTTTTTTAAACATTTTTGCAAAAAAAGCCGGTTATTTTTTTTGTTAGATTGTTGCTGATATTATGCACCAGATGGGGGTAATACAGATTATATCTTACCTGCGGGGCACTGGATACCCGCCTGCGCGGGAATGACGAGAGTATGAGGGGCGCGTTCCACGCGCCGCCGTTTGAGGAGAACTTTTTAGTTGATAAGGATTTTTTTTCGACATCGCTTAAGTTTATAATATTACCATCCCCATCAGTACATGAATTATTATTCCAATTTCCGTTAAGCAAACAACAATTAAAATGATTAGATTTATTTGTATCTTTATTAGTTTTCTTTTTATATTCATCAAGATATGTTTTGCCAAGTTGTATACAACAGTTATATTGTGCGGAATTTTCAGCCATCCAACAATCGCGCATCGACTTTCTGTCATAACTTGTCATATCTAACTTTTTTACACACCCTGTACCGTCAATAAATAATTCTGTTTCTGGGTTGCATTTTTGGCATACATTATAACCATTTTCATCTTCAATTATGCCTTGGTATGCGGTTGTTGGGGCCTTGCAAGTGTTACAAGTAACATATTCTTTGTCTGGTACCCCCGGACTGTTATCCCCACCAGTAAAAGCCCCCAAACAGTTGTTTGAAAAAAAGCACGATAATATTAATAACGATAAAATTGATTTTTTCATAAAAAAACCGCCAATCGGCGGAATTTTTATTTTTTCTTGAAGCCCTGTTTCGCTTTGAATTTTGGATTATCAGGGTCAATCAAGATAACCTGCTTGCCACGACGGATTTGTTTTACATTACCGCGTTTCTTCCAAGCTTTTAATGAACTTAAAAATTTCATATCGTTATCCTTTTTACAAGGCGATTATAAACATATTTTTTTAAAAATCAAATAATATTATTATTTATTGTTGTTTTAGTAGGGCCTGTTGAAATTGTTGAAAACGGTTTTTAGTTTTTTATTAACAAGTTTTTAACAAAAAAATCCTAGAAATTTGCACGTTTGTGTCGTTTTTGTTAAAAAATCATAAAAAGAATTAACAGTTGAAAAAATTACCACTTTTTAACACTTTTAACAATTTTGAGTATTTGTCTTTTTATACTTGTTGAAAATTGTTGAAATTGTTATAATTGTTAAAAAGGACGAGAGAATATGAAACAGCAAGTTTTAAAAGCATTGGCTAATCCGGCACTTCTTTTTTATGTGCCTTATTCGCTGGCGGTAATTAATTTTGCTGTGCAGTTTATTATTTATATGATTATGTTCGTTGGGTCGCTGATTATTACCAAAGGAGCAGATCCTGTTAGCCCAATGTTCTTTTTGATTTCTGTTATTGGGGTGCATTGTGTTATGATGGTGTTCGCAAAAAAAGACCCTCAACTGGGGCAAATTGTGTCCGCAAAAATACAACTGTTTAAAAAGAAAATACCAAGAAAGTTGGCAGCATAATGAATAATATTAAAGATTTTTTTGATTATTTCGCAGGTTCACAAGTACCGTTTTCTATGACGGTGATGGTGATGCTGATTGTTTTATTGTTTTTAGCTTTGTTGATTTGTGTCCCAATGCTGACAAAAAAAATCTTTCCAAAGTTTGGTTATGCAAAGTATGCAAATTATTTGCCGTTTGATACGGTGTATAACGATAATTCAATGTCGATGACTGATGGCAGTTTAATCAGGGTGTATCGGGTCGCAGGTATTCAAACATCGTTGCAAGATGATAAAACAAAAGAAAAATTCTTGGATTTGCGTGCACAACTGTTTAATCAAATTCGTGATACTGGGGTGGTTTTGCGTTTTTATATGATTCGTGATGCCGCAGATGAAAATACTAAATATGAATTTCATCAACAAACACTGCAACGTATTTATGATAAATGGCGTGGGCAAGGGTTAAAGATTTTCTTGAATAATTATTATATAGTTTTGTCGGTTAGTGGAAATGATGCGCGTGCAAAATTAAATCAATATGGTAATTATATCGAGTCTATGTTGGCAGCGTATAAACCAAAAGTTTTGAAAAACAACAGTGATGATAATATGGCGACCTTTTTGGGGCGTATTTTGTCGCCAATTTCAAAGCCAAAACCCAAAAAGGCGGATAATAATATTAAAAATCTGACAACTGTTGATGATGTAGAATTCTTGAAAGATGGTGAAGTTAGATATATAAGTGGCCCAAATCAGTCGTTCGCGGCAATGTTGTCTTTTAAAATGTCGCCAGATTATTTAGATGAAGAATTTTTTGATACTGTTTCAACAATCCAAACAGAAATGATTGTAATGAATGGTTTTCGTATAATGGGCGCTGCAGATGTTGAAGCAACAATCAGACAAAAACGCGCGGTTGCAGATGAAAAAAAACAGATGTCGACCGAAGAACAAATATTCCAAGCAGAAGGTGCAATGGACGAAAATATTTCAGGAAATCAAAGCTTGGTTAATTATTATCCGCTGTTTGTTCTGTTTGGCGCAACAAAAGATGAATTAAAAAAATATGTGGATGAATTCAAAAAAATTGCAGCTTCGTTTGGTATTTCGCCAGTGGTTGAAACGTTTGCGTCAAAGGTTTCTTGGTTTGCGCAAATCCCAGGATTTGATGTGTTTCCGCGTACTTTTAAATTGTTGTCGAAAACAGCCGCAATCAGTATTCCAATGTCTTCGCAGCCACGCGGTATCGAAAATTCTGATTGGGGCGACGGACCGTTGGTTGTTTTCCCAACAGCCCAGGGAACACCATATCAATTCCAGTTCCATGTTTCTGATAAGCCAGCGGCGGTTGGACATACACTTACAATTGGGCCAACAGGTGGTGGGAAAACTACTTTATTCTCGTTCTTAATCGCGCAAAGTTTAAGACACCAAAAGTTAAAAACATTCTTCTTTGACAGAAATAAAGGTGCAGAAATCTTTACGTTGGCGGTTGGTGGTAAGTATATCACAATGAATGGCAAGGAAAAAGTTACAGCGGCTAATAAAACAGAAGAAAGTTTCTTGACTCATTTAAATCCACTTAAGATACCAGATAGTGCGGCAAATCGTGCTTTCTTGCGTCGCTGGTTTTCGATTATATCAGGGCAAAATGATGCGCAATCCGCAGATGAAATTGCGCGCGCTGTTTCGGTGAACTTTGATTATTTGTCCGATAAAGACAGAATGTTGAAAAATTTGTGGGAAAGTTGTTTTTCTTCGTCTGGTAATATGAGAAGTGCATTGAAAAAGTGGGTAGACCCATTGCAATATGGCGATATGTTTAATGAAACATCTGATACGTTGGATTTAAATTCAAGATTAACTACGTTCGATTTTACAGAAATTCTGCAAGATGAAGTTTTGTCGCCTGCGGTTATTTCTTATATTTTGCACAGAATTAATAATATTACTGTGTCGGGTGGAAATCCATCACTTATTATGATTGACGAAACTGCGCCAATGTTGGAAAACAAAATGTTCCGCGATAATTTTATCGCTGGGTTACAAGAAGGACGTAAAAATCGTCAAGCGTATATGGTTGCGTTCCAACGTGCAAATGTGCTGGATAAATTGGGAATTGGTGATGTTGTGCGTGGACAGGCACAAACTGTATTGTTCTTTAGAAATCCTGCGGCGGATGCGCGTGATTATGAACACTGGAATCTGAATCCGTTGGAAATGGCGTTTATCCAAGGAAAAGCATATCCAAATCTTAAAAGGGCGGTTCTGTTGTCGCGACCTGTGAATGGGGAATCTGTGATTTTAAATACAGAATTAGGCGGATTGGGTAGTTTGTTAAGATTGTTTGAATCTGGACGCTCGTCAGTGTTGATGGCCGAAGAATTGTACAAAATGTATGGCAGTAATTTTGTTAACGAATATTTGAAAAAACAAGGCGCGTTGGAATAGGTGGTTAAATATATTCTGCTGTTTTTGTTTGTGTTCTGTGGTGGGCCGTTGATTGCGGCTGATTGTATGGATTTTAAGGTTAGCCCAAATGTTGATATTTATAAGCCTGATTGGAAAAAATTAGTCGCACAACCGCGCGTACCAATGGACTTGTGGCATGGGAATGTTGTGGCGACATTGGTTGATAATTATGATATAGAGGTTGATGTAAGTCAGGTCAAAGATGGATATTGTGTTTGGTTGAAAAATGTAAATGCAACAGTCGGCTATAATGATTTTACTGTTAATATAGATATCAGGCATACCCCAGATACTTGTGCATACAATGCAATACTTAAACACGAAGAAAAACATATTAAAACTTATTTGTCGGTGATAGATGATTTTGATAAAGAATTAAAAAATTCGGTGTCGCTGGCGGCGGATTCTGTGATGCCGGTGTTTGTTAATAAAAAAGATGATATAGATAATGCGATTGATTTGATTCATCAAGAATTACAAAAACATCCTGATTTAATTCTGATAAAACAAAAAATAAAAGCCGCACAGGAAATTAGAAACAAACAGGTTGACCAGTTGGAAAATGGGGCAGATTTAAAAAAGTGTTTTGATGATTAGAATGTGTATCTGAAACCAAATGAAAATTTTGACATTGTTTTAAATATATCATTATTAATTGGTGTGTAATTATATCGTATTACTGCAGATACATGATTGCCAGGAAAAGTGTATAAAAAACCAATACCAATTCGGGTGCTGATATCGTTGTCTGAATTTGTTGTATTAGTTTCATTTATTTCGGTTATGTATTCGTATTTGTTGTAAACCTTGTGGCTCGCAACACCAAAAGTTGTGAAAAAGTCCGCGTTCTTGGACAGGGGATAATATGCAAAAATATCAAAACCAAACACCATATAATAAACTTCGTGGTTTATTGCGTTTAAATCATATATGTATTCAAGGTTGTTTGTCGAAGAGTGTGTGAAAAATAATTCTGCCCCAAAATTGCGGTTTACGCGGATGCCAGCGTTGACAGTTGCAGAATAATATGTGTCGTCCAGGTCTGTTTTTTGTGTGTAATCCCCGATATTTAATCCGGCATCAATGCCAATGTATTGTTGAATACCGGTTGTATATGCAAAAGCGTTATGTGTTAAAAATACTAATGATAAAATTATTTGTTTTTTCATAAAGAATCTTTCTTGTTCGATTGTTTTGTTTTTAGAATAATTTTTTGTGTTAGTTTATCACTAGCTGATTTAAGCGTATTATGTTTATCGTTTGTTTTTGTAGTGATTTTTTTTAAGTTGTTTTCAAATTCATTAAATTTATGTTCATAATATTCTATAAATCGTTTCTTGAAATCAGATACATTTTCTTGTTTGTTTGTACCAATATATGAAACGTTTCTTTGTGCCCAAGCCCAGTCGGAATTTGTTGCATTTGTTTTTATCTTTTCAAATTTTTCTTTTATAATTTGAAATGTTTGATAACCACGACTTAGTTCTAGTTTTGTTTTATCGTTATTGTTTTCTTGTAAAAATGCATTGATGCCAGCAAGATTAGCACTGATTTCAAGGTCAACGCAAAAATATGCAACCCAACGAAAATCATCGTGAAAAGTACTATCTTGTTGTGGTAGTATATTATCGTAATCTTTTAATTGTTTTTTTATTGTTTTTCTTTTCTTTGCGATTTTAAATAATTTGGCAAAATAGGATAATTTATTGTCTGTATTGGTAGTTGGTTGTAATTTATGCCATGTTTCGTATGCGTGGTCAAGTTCGTGGGCAATAATTTCAACAATTTTTGCTTTGTCAACATATCTATTTTTAGCAGGTATTACAACATTTAATTCAAGTTTTAGTTTGCCGTCTTTTAATGTCATTCGTTTGGGATAGTGGTATTCAGCAAACATAAATTCGTCGTTTTTTTTGTCGTATTCTTGGTCGGATAATGGATAGAAACACAGATAAACACGACAGTCGTCATCGCGTAAAAAATCACCCAGATTATTCAGTTCTGATGCGGGGACTTTATAGATATATTCTGAACTGATAGTTGGGTCTGATTGAAACAGCTTTATATATTTTTCAACAAAGTTTGATATTTTTTTTGGTGTAGGTTTTATTGACATTTTTTATCTTTTTGTAGTTGTTATTATTTTTAATGGGATTTCTGTTTATTGTTTTTTTTGAATATTTGAATAAATTTGAAAAGAGCATCAAATATGGGGGATGGGCTGTTTAACATTTCAAGTTCTTTATTAGTTGCCCGTTCAAGTTTGTAATTTGAAAATTGTTCTTCGCGTTCAACCATGTGAGTGTATTCAGTGGTTGGTTCCCATTTGTTTTCAAAATCTGAATTCATAGCGGTACCTTTTGGTATGGTTTTTATAATTATAACTATATTTATTGTGTTTTGAATAAAAAAATAAGTTGTGAAAAAATACCGCCGATTTTGGCGGTGTGGTCATCTTTGTTTTTGTTGTGATAAATAATTCTTTATATTTGATAGGTATTTGTTAAATGGTATGGGGTCGGAACCAGATTCTGATGGCAAGGAAACAACACACCAGGTCTTGATGTAATTTATTATGTAGAGTAATGCGCGAAGGTCGTTTGGGTTGGCGTGCTTTATTGTTTTGGTTGATAAATCGTATTCACATTCAATGGTTGCAGAAATACAATGATATACGCTTTTTTCAGGATTAATTTGAACGTTTGTAAAACCAAGCTTACGCAGGCAATCACACGCCAATGAATTCGACTCATCGGTTGCATAACCTTTTCTGGGGGTGTACCTTAATGTATCTTGGTAGGGGGTGTTTCTGTATACTTTAAGGTGACCAATGTTATTTAATGTTGCGCAAATTATCATTGCGTCTTTGAAATTAATCGATTGCATATTAAATCCTTTGTTTTATTAATAATAATACAAATAATATATTTTGTCAAGATTGTTGTGGTTACGCAAAAATACACTGTTGTGGATGAGTATTGATATTATCGTTCAAGGCTTTTTTTGTTTAAGGCGGATTCTTGTGAATTTAACATTTCTGTAATAGCAATTTTTTTTAATTTTAACTTTCGAACTTTTTGTAGGTATTGTAAAACAAACAAAAACTTGCCCCAATGGGCAAGTTTTGAAACTTTGGTTGCGCAGTGTGTGTGGTTCTCGAACCGAATTGGTGGAAATAGGGTAAGAGATTGATATTATGAAAGGTATGTTGAAGTTAGTAAATTTGATTTAATTCATTGTGTATGATATACTTTTATATAAACAGAGAGGTTTTATATGAAACAGCAAAAATTCAAGAAACTTATTTCAACTAAAAGATTAAATCTAAAAACAATTGAACCTAGTTTTGATTTTGCAAAATTATTATATAACGAAATATCAAACAATCGTGAATTTTTTAAATTTATGCCATTTGCGTTAGTAAAAAAGCCGGAAGAAGAATATGATTTTTTGGTTTCTGGTAAACAAAATATCGAAAACGGTAAAGCTGTATCGTATGCTATGTTTAAAAAAGATACTAATGAATTTGTTGGTATGGTGAGTGTTCACAGTATCTCTTGGAAACGCGAATGTGGAGAATTTGGTGCATGGGTTTGTAAAAAGTTTGCACATAATGGTTTTGCAACCGAAGGTATAAAGGCATTAGAAGCATACTTTTTCCAAATGGGTTTTCATAAATTGTCTGCAAAGGCTAATGTAAAAAATAAAGCAAGTTGTGGAACACTAAAAAAATTAGGTTTAAAGAAAGATGGTGTAGAAAGAGATGCAAATTTTAATAAACAGATGCAGGAATGGGAGGATTTTGCTGTGTTTTCTAAATTAGCAAGCGAATATAAAAAATAAAAATCAGTTCGAAAGTGGCGATTTTTTGCCACTTTTTTAAATTTCAACTTTCGAACTTTTTGTAGGTATTGTAAAACAAACAAAAACTTGCCCCAATGGGCAAGTTTTGAAACTTTGGTTGCGGGGAATGGATTTGAACCACTGACCTTCAGGTTATGAGCCTGACGAGCTACCGGACTGCTCTACCCCGCGATAAGGTGTATACATTATATACTATTTATTAGAATAGTCAATAAAAAAAGTGAAAATATTGATGTTCTTGAATTGTGTTTATTTTCTTGCTAAGATGGTTGCAGTTTTAAAATATAAAGGTGTGTCGTGTTTCAAAATAAGACTTTTAGAAAGTTATGGAAAGGTTTTTGGGAACCTGTTTTGGGTTTAGGAATCTTTCAATGGATTATCGCAGTATTGTTCGCAATCCCAATTTGGTTCGTTTATTTTACGTCTGTTAAAAAAGTTAATAATATTGATGTGTTCTATAAATACAGGAAAAAGCCGGCGATTTTTGTGTTCTGGCATGGGCGCAGTATGATGCTGAGTCCGATTATTTGTTTGGGACGTATGAATGCATATGCAATCGCAAGTCGGCATAAAGACGGGCGAATGATGGCAAAACTTCAACGGTTGTTCGGATTGCGCGCGATTTATGGGTCTTCGTCCAAGGGTGGGGTGTCGGTCCTGCGTGAAGGATTGCGTGTGCTGGGGAAAGGAAATTATGGTATTTGTATGTCCCCAGATGGACCAGGGGGACCATCGCTGCGTGTCCAAGATGGGGCGTTGTATTTTGCGAAAATGTCAGGGGCACCGATTATACCAGTCTGTTATAGCGCATCGCGCGCGTGGGTGCAAGACAGGTGGGACAGGTATTTTGTGGCGTTGCCTTTTTCAAGAATTGTTTGTAATATCGGGGAGCCTGTGTTTGTTCCGCGTAAGGCAACAGACGAAGAATTTGAAAAAATCCGCAAGGACTTGGAAGATTTTATGGTAAAGCAAGTTCATGATATGGATGCACAATTTGGTATAAAACCTGTTGAACAAGATTTGAATGCAATGGATTTTAAGCAAAGAAAACGTGAATTAGCAGCGCAGAAAAAATTAACAAAAAAGGCTAAGAAATGAAAACTCCGTTTTGGTTTTTAAAACAAAATCCAATCGCCTGGTTGCTGGTTCCTGTTTCGTTTGTTTATTATTTTATCGGGCGTGTTGTTTGGTGGTTCAGAAAACATAAGCAATTTAAATCGCGCAGGTTGGTAATTTGTGTTGGTAATATATTGGCTGGGGGGGTCGGAAAAACACCAATAGTTAAAGAAATTGCAAACAGGCTTGATGCGCCTGTTGTTATGCGTGGTTATAAAAAATCCAAAGACACAAATGGTATCGGGGACGAGGCAACTATGTTGTCTAAGAATGGATTAACTGTTCATGTGGGAAACAGAAAAAAGAATATAGAATTGTTAAGTAAGCAAAATGCAGATGTGCCGATTGTTATGGATGATGGGTTGCAAAATCCAACGATTAAAAAAGATATATCGATATTGGTGTTTGATGAAGGACTGGGGTTTGGTAATGGATTATTGTTGCCGGCAGGTCCGTTGCGTGTGCCAAAAAGCCATATAAAAAATGCTGATGTGATTATTGTTATTAAAAGTGATAAACCAAAAAAGAATTTCAAATTACCAGCAGGAATCCCTGTATTTTATGCAAAAAATCAAACAGTGTCGCCGTATGACGAAGATGAAAAGTTGGTTGCGTTTGCTGGGATTGGTTATCCCAAGAAATTCTTTGCCGCGATAAAAAATGTTGTAGCAACTAAAAGCTTTCCAGACCACTATCAATATACAAAACAAGATTTGGAAAAGTTAATCAAATTAGCAGATGAAAAAAATGCAAAATTAATAACTACGGAAAAAGATTGGGTGCGTTTGCCCCAGGAATTGCAAGATAAAATTAAATATGCAAAGCTGGAAACTGTTATTGATAACTTGTTCTTTGATTGGTTAAAGGAGAAAATGCAATGTCTGCACTTAACAAGGAAGTAAGAATTTCTGGGCAAGGAATTCATTCTGGGGAAAAAGTTGATTTGGTAATTAAGCCGTCTGATAAAAAAGGAATATTCTTTAGACGGGTTGATATGGAAAATACTGATTTTATACCGGCAACTTATGATAATGTCGGTGAAACAAAAATGCGTAATACAACAATTGGTTTGATGTCGGGTGCGTACGTTCAGACGATTGAACATTTGATGGCGGCGCTGTTTATGGTTGGGGTTGATAGTGCTATTGTTGAAATTAATGGCGCAGAAACACCAATTATTGATGGCAGTGCTGCAGAATTTATCAAAGAATTTTTGAAAGTTGGTACAACAGGAGGAAAATTAAAACGTGTTATTGTAAGGCGTGAAATAGTTGTAAAAGCAGCGGAGGTCTTTAAACAATTACCGATAATGGCGCGTTTGAAAATATGGTTCTTTAATAAAATCTCTGGGCGCAAGGCTGATGGCTTTGTGCGGCTTAGTCCGAATGCTGGTGATGTTTTAAATATAAATGCGACTTTGGTTTATCCAGAAAAAATTATCGGCAGACAAAGTTTTTCTTATTCGTTTGATGAAAGTGATGGGGCGGTTGAAGATTTTGTTAAAAATGTTGCGCGTGCCCGTACCTTTGGTAAATATTCAGAATGGGAATATTTAAAAAAGCGCGGTATGGGACGTGGTGCAAACGAAAATAATGTTATTGCATTAAATGATACAGGGGATGGGACAATTAATGAACTTATTTGGCCAGATGAATTTGTAAGACATAAAATTATCGATGTTATTGGCGATATGTTTACAAGTGGGGGGATGATTTGTGCTGATTTAGAGTCTTATAAGGGTAGTCATGCGATGAATAATTTGGTGCTAAGAAAATTATTTAGTAATCCTAAAAATTATGATATAGTTAATGTTGAATAAAAAAGGAAGGTGTTATGAAAAAAATATTTGCGTTGTTTATGTTGTTGGGGTTGGCTGCGTGTGGTGGAATGATTAAAAATGAAAATGGCAGTCAATATTTAGTTAAATTGGATGCAGAACCGATTGGTTGTACGTTCTTGTATAAACTGGAATCAGAGGTTTCGGTGTATGATGCCGAAGATGCACGCAGATATCTGGAAAACCGTATTGTGGATCAAGCGCGTGTCGGAAACGCTTATTGGATTACAAGTATGCGTACAAAACCAAATGAATGGGTTATATTTGGGCCGGAACGTGCGTTTGTCTTGGTTGCGAATGTTTATGATTGCCCAAATCCACGCGCCGTCAGAACAGCAAATGGTGGTGGTGTGGCAACAGTGTCTGAATAAAATTGTTTAATCCGTCAATTTGACGGATTTTTTTATAAAAGTTAATTAAACTAAAGTGTTTACAGAATTAAAAAAAATTGTTATAATTAAATAAACATAACACGCATTGTGCGTGGTGCAATCTAGTGAAAGGTTGGGTTTCTGGGGGATTGCCGGAAAACAAGGAGAGTCTTGATGGTAAATAAAAAAGTAATAGATTCAATGAAAAATGCGCTGGGGACGGTGTTCTTGCTGGCGGGTGCTTTCTTTGTATGTTCGACTGTTTTGTCTGTGCGTTCTGTGTTGGCAGACCCGGTGGCACCTGTTGTACCAATCTATGAAAATTCACAAAGTCCGCGCGCAAATACCAGAACAGCAACGCGTGCAAATCCACGCGCAAATGCAAATTCGACTGTTTCGCGCCGTACGGTTGCGCGTACAACAGTTGTGCCGTCTGGGGAACAAGCAGCGGCGGCATCAGAACGCGGACAAAATAAAACGCGTGCAGTAACATCTCGTACAGTTGTTAATCGCGCAAATGTTGCACAACCGCGTACAAATACATCAACGCGTAATGTTGTGTCGCGCAGGTTGGATGCAACAAATCGGGCAAATGCAAATATGCGCAGGACTGTTCGTGCGCGTACCGCAACGTCAGAGGCAGCAGATGCGGCGCGTGTTTCTTTGCAGGGCAGTGCAATTCGCGGGTCTAAGGCTTCGACTTCGAAAAGTTATTCGTATTTGTCTAATAAATTATACACAGGAAATTATTCGAATATTATCGATTCTACGACTGGTTTGATTTCAACAGATGCGTTTAATAACTGTATGGAATCTTATTATGCGTGTATGGATGAAATTTGTACTGCGCGTAATGCTGCACAACGCAGATGTGCGTGCGCTGGTCGTGTAAAAGCGTTTGCAGAGGCTGAGGCTGCGTTGGAAACTGCAAATGAAGAGTTGATTAAGGTTTCTGGGGAATTGGCGCTGTTGGTTGCAAGTGGTGGTAAAGATGTGTCAGAAGCCTTTAAGTTAACAGATGCAGAAAAAGTTATGAATTGTGTGTCGTGGAAAGAAGCGAGTAAAAACGGAACAGCGACAGATGATGAATTTGATAACTGGTGTGAAAAGCATGCGCTTTATGATGGTAAGTGTTCTAAGTCAACTGCACCTAGCTATTGTTCTGAAAGTGGGAATTCTTTTGGTTTTGATGTGAAGAATCTTGATGGTACAGGGTCAGATATTTTGGCGCAGTTGCAATCGTGGGCAGAGGCGAAAAAACAAACAATCACAATATTGACTGATGATGAAGATAGTTTATTTGATGCGTTTACAGGTGTTTCTGATATTGTTGGTGGCCTGGCAGGCGTTAGTGGTGCTATTTCGAATGTGGCAGACTTAAAAGATTCTTTGGCGGAAACGTGGGGGTATGAATTGTTTGAATATGCACATAATAATGTTTGTGCGCGTGTTCTGGATTCTTGCTTTAACGGTATTTACGAGGCGTGTGGTATGCCGCCATCAGGTACAAAATGTGGTAATGGTGCAGGACAGTGTCCTTATAATTATAATAGCCACATAACAGTTAATAACACAGGTACGTACGAGTTGAATTTTGTAACTGCATCAAGTGGTTATACAACTTCTAATTCCGCGACTTGCTTTGGTTATACAACGTCAAATGGTGACCCGTATGCAGACTTGCGTAAACCGGTTGCTGATGCACGTCGCAGTATTATGCAGAAGTATGCGTTGGATGCAAATGCTGATTGTGATGCGTACGGTGAACAGTTGCGTACAACCGCGCAAAATATTGGTTATCAAAAAGTTGCAGCGCAACAGGCTTTGCAACAAAAACGTCTGGAATTTGCAAATGCAGAGGCTGAAAGCGTCTTGGCGCGTGCGCAAACAGCGATGGTTAACTTTAACGAATGTTTAAGTGAAATTTACGAATGTTATGAAGAAACCGCAGAAAGTGAAGAAAACTGGCCAACATCGCGTATAAAAACATATTGCGCACAAATGGCAAATGTTCCGCATTGCTATGAAGAAATGATTTGTTCGCCAACAGGGGCGCAATTTACAGCGGTTATAGACAAGGAAGATAGCCCAACCTGTTCAAA
Source organism: uncultured Alphaproteobacteria bacterium (assembly GCA_937900435.1). GTDB lineage: Bacteria > Pseudomonadota > Alphaproteobacteria > Rs-D84 > Rs-D84 > Enterousia. Next base: position 21,602 of record CALCEG010000010.1, on the reverse strand, counting down.
TACGCAAGATTATAAAACAAATACTTGTCGTAATATTGTGACGTTGAATGAGATTTTAAATGGGGCTTATGAAGCTGACGCTGCTGAGATTGAAACTTATAAGAAAAATATAGAGTGGGGTAATGACAAGAAAATGGACTCTGCAAAAATGCGTGAAGTTTGCTTGCATAATGCCATGGGTATAACAAGCGGAGATCAGTGGGATATTAGAAACTGGAAAAAATGATACTTCATCGAATTAACAAAAAATCCCCGTAAAAGGGGATTTTTTTGCGCACTACGTTTTCGGCACCGCGCATATCTAAATCATTTATCTATATCATTCTATTTAATTTTTTTCACTGCAAGGGGTTGGGTGTGTTTGTCCCTGCGGGGCACTGGATTCCCGCCTACGCGGGAATGACGAGAGAGAGCGTGCGTAGGGGATTAGGGGGATGAATTACCCTGCGGGGCACTGGATTCCCGCCTAGAATCACCCACAAAATTTACTTAAATTTTGTGGGGCCCGATACGCGGGAATGACGAGAGTGTGAGTGGGCCCCGATACGGGCGGTGGGAATAAAAGGAGAGAACTATCGTAGTGGTTGGAATTACGCGGAAGTGAAAGTTGTGGTGGAACGGATTGTTTTAATTGCTTGATTTTTTGTTTTGTTGGGTGTAGTATTTTATTGTTATGAATCTTTTTAAGAACTTTTTTACAACAACTACTACAACCCCTGTGGGGGTGTAATTTCTGTATTGCGATAAATCGCACAAATTTATATAATCAAGCAAATTAATTAAAATAAAAAAATATAAGGATTATTATTATGTCTTATCCAATTGAAACGATACGTCATTCGTTGGCACACGTTATGGCCGCAGCTGTTAAAAAATTGCACCCAGATGTTAAATTTGCAGGGGGACCAGCAATCGAAAATGGGTTCTATTATGACTTTGATACAGAATATCGTTTTTCCGAAGATGATTTTGCAAAAATCGAAAAAGAAATGCGCGATTTGATTAAGTCAAATGGGCGATTTGAACAAAAAAATGTTAACCTGGACGAAGCCAAGGAAATATTCGCAAATCAACCTTATAAAATGGAATGGTTAAATGAATATGATGCTGCAGGCGAAGCGTTGTCGATTTATACTTTCCGCGATTTTGTTGATTTATGTCGTGGACCACATGTGGAAAGTTCCAAAGATTTGCCAAGGGATTCTTTTAAAATTCGTAGTGTTGCAGGGGCGTACTGGAAAGGAAACGCGAAAAACAAAATGTTGCAACGTATTTATGTTGATGCATTCGCAACAAAAGAGGAATTAGACGCGTTCTTGAAAATGCAAGAAGAAGCCGCAGCGCGCGACAACAGAAAATTGGGTAAAGATATGGACTTGTTCCACTTTGAACCTGATTATGCACCAGGGTCTGTGTTCTGGCATGACAAAGGGTTTAAGGTTTATCGTAAATTGATTGACTTTATCCGTGAACGTCAGAACAAGGAAGGTTATTTAGAAATATCAACGCCAACTGTTATGGAACGCGCATTGTGGGAACGCAGTGGCCACTGGGCAAAGTATGCATCACATAACTATGCTGGTAAAACACAAGATGGCAAAGATTTCTGTGTTAAACCAATGTCATGCCCAGGTGGTATGTTGGTGTTTGGTCATGGTATTACGTCATATAAAGACCTGCCAATGTATCTGGCAGAATTTGGCAAGGTTCATCGTTATGAATCGTCTGGTTCGTTGGCTGGGTTGATGCGCGTACGTGAAATGACACAGGATGATGCACACATTTTCTGTACCGAAGAACAAATGGAAGAAGAAGTAGCCAAGGCATTAAATCTGATTAAAAGTGTTTATAGTGCGCTGGGATTTGATGAATTGCATATGACGCTGGAAACAAGGCCAGATTCTGAATTCCGTATCGGTTCTGACGAGGTTTGGGATTTCGCAGAAAACACATTGCATAATGCGTTGAAATCTGTAAACGCAAACTATACTGTTGCCGATGGCGAAGGTGCATTCTATGGCCCAAAAATTGGTATTTCAATGCGTGATGCGATTGGTCGTGTATGGGTATGCGGTACGGTGCAGTTGGATATGAATTTGCCAGAACGATTCGATTTGTCTTATATCGGCGAAGATGGCGAAAAGCATCGTCCAATTATGTTGCATCGCGCGATATTGGGTTCTATTGAACGCTTTATGGGAATATTGTTAGAATCAACAGGTGGACATTTGCCACTGTGGTTGTCGCCAGAACCTGTTGTTGTGGCACCTATTTCTGAAAAGTTTGCAGATTATGCAAATGAAGTAGTCGATGCTTTGCGTGAAGCAGGGGTTAATGCGCGTGCGGATTTGCGTGATGAAAAAGTAAACTATAAAATCCGCGAATTGTCATTAGCCAAGACGCCAATTATCGCAGTCGTTGGTGAAAAAGAATTGGCAGATAAACGTGTGACTTTGCGCAGATTGGGACAGGAAAAACAGGAATCTGTACCACTGGACGAATTTGTTGAAATGATGAAAAATTCGGTGAAGATGCCGATGTAAAAAAATAAAGGGCGCGTGATTAATTTTGCGCGCCCAAAACATAAATGAAAAGGAAGGTCGATATGAAAAAAGTCTTGATGTTGTGTGCGTTGGTTGTGGTGCCGGTCGTCTTGTTTGGGTGCGCAAAAAAGTGCGAAGTTGAACCAATCGTACAAGAAAATCAAAAATTGATTGTGCCACCTAATTTTGGAAATATGCCAAAATAATTTATATATCTGTTTGTTTTGGTGCTTTTTTATGGTATAATACATCGTAAGTAAAATTTTACCAGAGGGGATAGTCATGAATGATGATAATAATTTAGATTTGTTGGATTTGGACGATACAGATTCAAATGATTCTTTGCCAGATGTGCCACAGTTCGTTGTACCAAGACCAAAAAAACCTTGGTTGTTGTTGTCGGTTGGGGTTGCGGTTATTATATTGGCAACATATATCATCGTTCAAGCAATCGGTAGTGATTCTGCATCAACTGTTGAAATTGATTTGGATGCGCCAGTGGAATTTTCGGCAGATGATGGTGTGCCAGTTGATACGCCTGATATGAATGTTATGCCGCCTGTAAAACAAGTGCAGGTCGCACCAGCGCAAGAAGTAAAACCGCAGGAACAGCCACAAAAAACTGTCGCGCAAGAAACAAAGAAAGCAGAAGAAGTTAAAGTGCAACCACAACAAGAAAAAGCTGGTGTGCCTGTACGCGTGGTCGAAGAACGCAAGGAAGTTAAATTTAACCCAGAACAAAAAACAACAACAGAGGTTAATGTAAAAACTGCCGAAACAAAAGTTGTGCAAAAAACAGTAGCTAAACAACAGACGACAAAAACAGAAACTAAAACAGTCGTTGCTAAAACTTCGGCGGCATCGTGGTATGTGCAATTTGGGTCTTATAGTACGCGCGCATTGGCAGAGGCTGCACAACGTAAATTGAGTAATTCGCACAAAAGTTTGTTCAGCGGTAAACAGTTTGTTATATTGGCAGCACAGTTGAAAAACGGAACAACAACGTACAGATTGCGTGTGCCATTTAATAACGCAAATGATGCAAATGGATTTTGCAGAAACGCAAAGTCTGATGGACTGGATTGCTATGTTGCAAAATAATTAAAAAGGAGTTTGTTATGTTTGGACGTTTTGGTTGGGCAGAAATTCTGATTATCGTTGTCTTGGTTGCCATTTTGTTTGGGCATAATAAAATCCCAACAATGATGAAAAATTTGGCAAATGGGCTGAATGTCTTTAAAAAAGAACTGAAGGCAGATAAAAAAAGCCCAGAAAAAAAGAAACAAATAAAAAAGAAAAAATAATTTTGTAAAACAATTCTGTGATTGCGGAATTGTTTATTTTATGAAAGGAGATTTTTATGGCAGATAAAAACATAGATAAAAAAGCGATTTTGTTGCAGGTTATAGAAGCCTTGAAAGAAGATAATAACGAAGTTATTGTCGAAACAGTTGATGGTAATGAAATACCAACTAATGAAAGAAAGGATTATGATGCAAAAGAAAAAAACGCAAGTAAAGCAAGAACAATAAAAGTTGGTAAAGATATTACGATTGAACGTGTTTATGGGGTAAGTAAATTCGCTGTTAAAATAAATGGTGAACGTGTCGAGTTTGCGGCAGTTGATAAAACGGACGATAGTTATGATATCGAAGATGTGCGTGGAATATGGTCTGCAGCAAGAAATAAGTATATTGATGAAAAGGGGGATTATTTTTATCGTCTGCGCAACCATGCAGGAACAAAAGAATTGAAAGATGCTGTTATGGAAGAAAAACAGTCGGGTAATAAAAAAGATAAATATGAAAAAGCAATAGAGAATCTTAAAAAGTTAGGGATTGCGCCTGATAGATTGCAAGAATTTTTGGCGAACAAGCAATTGCAAAATGATTAAATAAATTTTAAGTTGAATACCCCAAGGTTGAATTTCCTTGGGGGGTATTTTTTAGAAAAAAACACCGCTGGGATAGCGGTGAGTGTTGGCTAAAAACACCTTATACCATAAACGGCAGGTTTTCCAATGTACCTTCGGCAACACGAACGTTGACATCAATCATCATAAATATTGAATCGGGTGTACGAATAATATCAGATGAAAATAATGACGAGTCAAGAAGGTGGCTGGTGTTTACAGATAATCTGGTTATCAAATGGTCATCGTCCAACAGTGTATAGATTGGACCAATGTCGCGCGGTGTGTTCGCACCAATTTCGTGTTCGTTTTGTGGACAGCGTAGTCCGTCAAGTATTGTCTTGACCCGATTGTCAATATCACTGCGTGGAACACCAACAATTTCGGGGTGCAACATTTGAATATCTAGTTCTGCCATTAATTTTAAATTTGGTGTAATAATCGGATTCCAATCTATGCCACCAATGTGTCTGGTTGAAATTGGGCTTTTTGTTGGATTGGGTACCATATATTGCGTCAAATTAGTCCAAGGACTGTGTTCAATTAACTTTTTTAGTTGTGGGTGAAACTGCATACGAATATCTGCAATGTGTTGTGCGCGCTTTTTAGGATTAATTAAAATGTCGCCAAAATATAATAATTTAAATTTCATAAAAATACCCCTTTTTTCTTGATAATTATACCATAAATTGCTATTGTTTACATAGAAAAAAGAAAGGAATATTATATGGCAATCAATAATGAATATACTGGGGACTCGATTAAGGTTTTAAAAGGGTTAGAAGCGGTTAAAAAAAGACCTGGGATGTACATCGGCGATGTGGGCGAAGGTGGTAATGGTCTGCATCATATGATTTATGAAGTTGTTAATAATTCTATTGACGAAGCAATGGCTGGATATGCAGATACGGTATATGTTTCGTTAAATGCAGATGGCAGTGTGACAATTCGCGATAATGGGCGCGGTATGCCATTTGATGTTAATCACGATACAGGACGCAGTGCGCTGGAACTGATTATGTGTGAACTGCACGCTGGTGGTAAGTTTGATAACGAAGGCGGTGGTGCGTATAAAGTTTCAGGCGGTTTGCATGGTGTCGGTGTATCGGTGGTTAACGCATTGTCACGTTGGCTAGAGGTTAAAGTCTGGCGCGGCGATAAACAAGCGTTTATGTCTTTTGCAGATGGGGTGCCAACAACTGATGTGCAAATTACAGAAAATAAATCAGGTATCGAACATGGAACAGAAGTTAGTTTCTTGCCGTCTGATGAAACGTTTACTGGGATTGTTTTTAGTTTTGATACGTTGGAAACGTGGTTGCGTGAACAGTCTTATTTGAATGCAAACGTTAAAATTATATTGGAAGATTTGCGTGGTGCAGAAAAAAAAGAACGCGAATTTCACAGTGTTGATGGATTGAAAGGGTTTGCAACATATCTGGATAAATCAAAGGAATTGTTGAATAAAGAACCAATCCAAATGATTAAACAGCAAGATGATTCTTATATCGAAATTGTCTTGCAGTGGACAACGGCATATACGGAAACATCGTTGTGCTTTACAAACAATATTCCAAATCGTGATGGTGGAACGCACTTGGCCGGGTTCCGCGCAGGATTAACACGCGCGATTAATAAATATATTGCTGAAAAAGGAACTAAAAAAGATATTAATTTATCTGGGGAAGATTTTCGCGAAGGACTGACCAGTATCGTTAGTGTGAAAATCCCAGACCCAAAATTTGGTTCACAGACAAAAGATAAACTGGTTTCAAGTGAAGTTCGCCCGATTGTCGAAAGTACAGTGTCTGAAATGCTGTATGAATTCTTGGATGAAAACCCAGCAGTTGCAAAAACAATTGTTGATAAAATTATAGAGGCGGCAACCGCACGCGAAGCTGCGCGCAAAGCACGCGAATTGTCGCGTAAAAAGACAGGACCAGAACTGGGGGGCTTGCCAGGAAAATTGGCGGGATGTTCAGAACGCGACCCTGCAAAATGTGAATTGTTTATTGTAGAGGGGGATTCGGCTGGCGGTACTGCAAAGCAGGGACGTGACCGTAAAACACAGGCTATTTTGCCGTTGCGTGGTAAAATATTGAATGTCGAACGTGTGCGTTTTGATAAAATGCTGGGGTCTGATACGATTGGTGCGCTGATTACAACAATGGGGGCAGGTATCGGTAAAGATGACTTTGATATCGAAAAAATGAGATATCATAAAGTTATTATTATGACCGACGCTGACGTTGACGGACAACATATTCAAACATTGTTGATGACGTTCTTTTATCGTCATATGCCACAGGCAATTGAACGTGGTTATATCTATGTGGCGAAACCACCACTATACGGTGTTTCACGCGGTAAACAGCAGATTTACCTGCAGAATGAACGCGAAATGGATAACTATTTGATGGAACAGTTGGCAACTGATGGTATGATTGAAACAACAAATGGTGTTCAGGTTTCTGGGGCTGATTTAAAACGATTGTTGGGATTGGTGCTGGATATGCGTAATATCTTGCAGCCGTTGAATCATATTATGCCATTAAGGTTTGTTGAAGCGTTGGCGTTAAATGGTGCATTTGAAAACGAAACACCAGATGTTTTTGCAAGTGTGCAAACAATGCTGGATTCACAAGAACTAGAATTTGAACGTGGGTGGAAAGTTTCAGCTGATGAAAGCGGTATAACAATTACTCGTACTTTGCGCAGTGTCAAAGAAACATATGTTCTGCCACGCGAAAAAATTAATGGCCCAGAAATTCGTGCCTGGCATAAGTTGGATGGACGTGCGGAATTGATTGAAATGTTTAGTAAACCAACGGTGTTGCGCGTGAAGTCCAAGAATCAAAAAATCTGGGGTGCGTTAAAGTTATTGGAAACTGCGTTTGAATATGCAAAAACGGGATTGAAGATTCAGCGATACAAAGGTTTGGGGGAAATGAATGCCGAACAGTTGTGGGAAACAACGATGGATCCTAATCATCGTTCGCTGTTTCAGGTCAAGGTTGATGATGCTGCCAAGGCAGACGAAGTTGTGTCAATGCTGATGGGCGATGTGGTTGAACCTAGACGCGACTTTATTGTTGAAAATGCGTTGGAAGCAAACTTGGATGTTTAATCGATTGGCGCAGGAATCCCCTGCGCCATTGAATAAAAAGGGTGTTAATATGACAGAAGCAATACCAATCTTGCAACAGCCAAAGTCAAAAAAACAAGAGTTATTGGCTGAAAGAGAACAGTTGCAAAAGGAATTGACAGAACTGGACAGCGTTGCAGAAACGCAAGTGTGGCACAAAAAAGCCCGTATACAACAAATCGACGAAGAAGTTAGAAAGCTTGAAGCAGCCACAACAACAGCTAGCAAATCAATTTGATAAAGGAAATGATAAATTGAAATCTATGATGGAACAGCAGAATAAGCATGGGTTAACGCCTGAACAAATGGCGATGATAAATGCAACAAAAAAGGAGTTTTAAATGATTAAAAATGATGGTTTTTATGTAAAAGAAACTGGTGAAATTATTAGAGAAGGAAATCATGATGAATCTGTGTTGGATAAAACAGCAGAGCGAACAGAGTATAGTCAATTAGAATATGAAATTTTTTCACATCCAGATAGATTTTCACAGGAAGACCTGCAAGCAAAAAAGAAAAGATTTGAAGAATTAAAACAGATATTGGAAATAGATGATGATGGCTTGACGTTGAAGATGGCACAGCGTAAGTTAGAACTGAAAGCAAAATCTGCGGATAATTCTTTGTTGAAAAATGCGATACTGAATTTAAAGAAAAATAAAGAAACAGGGTTGTAATCATGGCAGATGGATTTGTTAAGTGGGCAGGTCATAAAAAGAAAAACTGACCGAAGAATTACATAAATTAGAGGCCGAGATTGAAGCCTATGGTACCGCTGTGTCTGATTCACAAATTTGGCATAAAAAAGCCGGAATAGAACGGATAAAAAAAGAATTGGCTGAAATGGAATCGCCGGCGGGTAAATTTAATGCGGGGACTGAAAAACTGAATGAAATGATGGCGGCGCAACAACCGCAACTGACCCCGGAACAAATCTTGGAATTGCATGGTGGGTGCGGGTAATGGATTTTTCGCGGGATTGGTTTTTTGATTTAGATGCGACTTTGCGTGCGCAGGGACTGGACAGTGATGCGCAAAGTTTTGATGAAATCCTTGAAAACCTGCGTATACGCAAGATTTATAATCCTGATGAATTTGCGGCACACTGCGTCTATGTGATTTTAGCTGGTGGTTTTTCGCAAAAAACAGCAAAAAAAATTCATGAAAAAATTATATCGTTTTTGCGTGATAATGGTGCGAATTTTGATTCCTTGATTCAAATTTTTAACAATAAAAATAAAATCAAAGCGATTTGTGAAATTTGGGAAAATCGACAGTCTTTGTGTGATGGGTATTATGTCTTGTCTGATTTAGATGATAAATTAACATATCTGCAAAAATTACCGCATATTGGAAAAATTACTGCGAATCATTTGGCGCGAAATCTGGGCGAAGATGTTGTAAAATATGATATCTGGATTCAACGTCTGGGTGTTAAGTTTATAAATAAATCAGAATTGTTAGAAAAAATAAATAATGGCGACCTGTGTGAAGATATAAAGTGCGCCTGTGATGAAATGTTTACGCATTTGGTTCGTGAAACAGGACTGCCGCGCGGATATGTTGATGTGGTGTTATGGAAATCTTGTCAGGTAAAATTAATTTCTATGGACGATTCTGCGTACTCGTCTTAAATAAATTAATTTTGAAGTTGGTTGAGGTTGATAAAACTATGAATGTTAAAATTGAAGAATCTTGGAAAAGCGCGCTGAGTGCAGAGTTTGATAAAGATTATTTTATCAAATTAACTGACTTTGTGCGTGGGGAATATTTGTCTGGGAAAACTGTTTATCCGGCGCCGCAAAATATTTTTAATGCCTTTAATTTATGTCCGTTGGACAAGGTAAAGGTTGTTATTATCGGACAAGACCCGTATCATGAACCAAATCAAGCGCATGGGTTATGTTTTTCTGTCTTGCCGCCGACACCGTTGCCCCCCAGTTTGCAAAATATATATAAAGAAATTGAAAGTGATTTGGGAACTAAAAGTATTACAAATGGTGATTTGACTGCGTGGGCAAAGCAGGGGGTGTTGTTGCTAAATTCAACCTTGACGGTTCAGGCGCACGCGGCGGCATCGCACAGTGGACGTGGATGGGAACAATTTACAGATGCGGTCATTCGGGCAATCACAACACGCGAAAATATTGTCTATATGCTGTGGGGCAGTTTTGCACAGAAAAAGGCAAGTATTGTAGATGCCAAGAAAAATCTGATATTGAAAAGCGTCCATCCTTCGCCGTTGTCTGCGTATCGTGGATTCTTTGGGTGCAAGCATTTTAGTCGCGCAAACCAATACTTAGTTAACTGTGGTAAAACACCGATTGAATGGTAAGAAACTTAAAAATTATATGATATTCCAGCACCGTAAAAACCATAAGAATTGTTTTCGGGTGCTGTGTTCCCATTTGACATATGGTGCATGAAAAGTTCAATCGCAGTACATTCTGAAATGCGATAGCCAGCACCTATCTTGAAACTAAATATTAATTTTGAACCAATACGTTCGTTCTGTTGCGCCTGCATACCAACACCCAGCCCAACAAAGGTGTACCAATTATGGCCATAAAGTGGGGTTATATCTTGGCTAAGCATTGCAATCGGAATAGAAAAATTGCCCCAATCCCAACCGTACTTTTCGCCATGACCAATATTTAAAATCACATTAACAGATTGACGGGCCGGCAATTTAAAGAACGTAGTTGGTTGTGAATATTGAAATTGAAACATTGTGTATGGAACAAATTGCGAAGGCGATGGAATTAAAAAACCGCTGTTTACCCCAGTGCCCAAATTGAACGCGATTTGATTTTCATAGCCGTTGAAAAATATATTGCTGTTGGCGGTTGCCTGTGCAAATGGAAACAAAACTAGTAAAATATAAACGGCTTTTTTCATAAGTCACATTGTATCATAAATTGTCGTATTCTTCAAATGAAGTTTATTAATAATCATAATTATTGTAAATATGAATAAAATCGGTTGTTTTTTCTTTTGCTTGCATTTGAAAAAAAGTCTGTTATAATCAGTGCCGTTTGGCAGCGTAGCTCAGTGGTAGAGCAGAGGAATCATAATCCTTTGGTCGGGGGTCCGAATCCCTCCGCTGCTACCAGAATAAACAAACGACCCGATGGGTCGTTTTTTTATTCTGTGCGTCGGGATGAAGGACAACCAGCAGGGGTCCGACCCGCAGGCAAAAGGCAGACGGGAGTATGCCGGTTTGCAACGCAAATTTGCCAAGGGGAATGAAGCGCAGCGGAATCAATCCCTCCGCTGCTACCAGAATTCAAACCGGGTTTATCCCGGTTTTAATTTTGGTTAGTAAAGGACGAAGAGGACCCCAGGGTCCGACAAAATAGCAGGTTTTGCAAGTGTAACGCAGCGAAACCGTTGCGATTTGGAAAGGGGCCCACGAATAAAATGAGTGGGAATACACAATCCCTCCGCTGCTACCAGAATTTCCCGGTGTTCCGGGATTTTTTATTTTGTAAAAATTTCTAATTTTGTCCAAATTTATCAGTTTTAGCAGATATATTTACATATTCTAGACATAATTTCGGACATAGAAAATATGTTTACATGCGTAATCCTTTTGCTTGCTTTACACTATGAATTATAAAGGGGAATACACAGAAAGTCGCTGCGAAAGATTACAAAAGATTACAAAGGTTTACAAAGGGGTATGATGCTTTACAAAAGTGATTAAATAAAAAACGTTATAGTGGTCTTTTGGTTCACTCCAACATATCTAAGATTCTTAGGCCAACATCTCGGTCCATTCGTATATTGTTACATTTTTTCTAATATTCCTGTCACAATCATAGCGTCTCTGCCTTTTGCTTCAATTTCTAAGGGTTGTAAGTTATATGCGGGAGTAATGCCTAGAAACTTTTGTGACTCGGGAACATTCATTGGGTTTATATAGTTTTCGTCATTATATTCAAGTAAGTACGTGGGTATATCACTTTTTCCAACATCTTGTCCGTAATGAATATTTTCATGAACAATATTTCGTAACGTTTTTGTAAAGTCTTCATCCGGTCTGCGTGGGCTAGATTGTGGTGTTGAATAACTGTATACATCTGAAACAATGTCGTTTTCTGATTTTTTATTTATTCCTAGTCTTTGGGAGTCATATGAGGCGTCTCCGCCAATGCTTTTGGATTTATCCCAATTAATTACACATTCTTTTGGATTTTCACAAATCAGATTGCGGTACTTTTGGTTTGTTTCTGTAATAAATTTTTTCTTGTCTTCAACACTCATTTTGCCCCAATTTTCTTTTGCATACACAATATCGGCATCTTCTGATGAATAATCTTCCAAGATTGTCTTGTATGTATTATACCAACTATCTGGGTTGTTTTTTACAATATCGTTATATTTTAGTGCGACGAACCCTTGTCTATAGTTTTTATCTATATCTGACGCATTTTTTATAAAATCCAATTCTAATTTAGCAACATCCGTTTCATCTGTATATTTAGATATCTGAAAAGTTCTTACCTCACCTCTACCTCTTATCATTGGATTTATGCCTATATTGGTTGAATGCAATTCGACATTATAGCCTTCTTTTTTTAGGATTTCTATGTAATCCTCGATGCTGACATCTCTATTGAGAAACTTGGATTCGTCAATAAATCCAATTGCTACATTTTTTGCTTTTTTAGGATTTACAACACGTGTAATTCTTGTTGAGTCATCTAATTTTGCCAATTTGCTGACGTTTTTCATTTTCATAAATTTGCTTGCCACATAGCCGGGGTTATACAAAATACTGCCTATTATCAAAACAGGTTCCGACACAGGGTCGATATAATCCATAATTTTTAGATGCGATTGTTGCATTGCACAGTCTGCCGGATTTGCATAGACTGTTTGCCCCTTGTCATTTTTACCACATGCCACAAATTCTGTCTGTATCAGCCCGAACAGCCGTTCCATTGTTGCATCCACCACCGCCAGGTCATCCTTATTCAAATCATTCATAACACCGGATAACGTTGCATAATGTGATTGTAATACTTTCAGGGCACAGGCCTCGGTGGTGCATTTATCTGCATCTTCAACAAAATTTACAAAACGTGTGGCTGCGCCTTGACTCAAACGTCTGTGGTTCGCATCGATTGCCCAATTTATTGCCAGGTCGGTTACCAGCATTTCTGCACCACCAATGATTGCAGGGGCCGCTGCACCGCCTGTACCAATCACCGCGATTGTGCCACCAATAATAACCACAGCACCAACAATATATCCCGTTGCAACATCGCGTTTATAGGTCTTCATTGCATTGCCCATGATGCATGCCCGAACATCGTCATCCCACTTTGCGCCCTCAGACGAGCCCTTGGCACGTAACGCAGCATCCAGGGCATTACATTCTGCCTGGGTTGGACCACGGCAGGATTCGCCCTTGAATGTACCACCACTGATTATACACTGCATTGCATCCATGCCGGTTGCAGCACGTCCATCATTCCCTTCGGTCAGGTCATGGAATATAAAATCAACCTGTTTGCTGCCAACAGTACAGGTCATGACATAGTCCCGGTCAATTCCAAAGCCCTCTTTTAATATTTTTGGATTTGGGTCACAGTTTACATATGTTTCATTTGGGAATTTTGTGCGCAGATATTCTTCGGTTTGTTGTTTTGCCATGCCGGCACGCATTTGGGCACCGGTGTTATAAAACACACGACTGTCCACACCCGGTAATGTTTTTAGGCCAACAACCGATGTTTCTTTTGCGGTGCGTGACAGGCGGCAGTATCCCTGGTACATTACATTGTGCCCGATTTTGACTGCCAAATTATGTAGTGGGCCATTGCAAATTTCCCTTGATACTTCGCACGATTGCCATTGTTTTTCAATACTGCTGTCTGGATGTTTTACAATTTTACCACCAAACATTTCACACAGGGTCGTATTTTCAGATTCAACCGCGGTTTTACCTGGGTCCTGAATCAAATCGTCAAATTCAAATTCGTATGCCTTGCCACCCGCACTGCATTTTATGTAATCTTGGGGTTTTGGGTTATCTAGTTGCCAACGCGATTCATCAAATGTATACCAACATGTAAATTGTAAATTCTTTTGTTGTCCGTATGCCTGTATAAATTCGCGTGCATTTGGTTCCTGGGTTTGCAGGGATGAAAAATCCCGAATACAATCGCCACCCGCACCGTTACAGGATGCGTGATATACCAATTTATGGCCGTCTTTGCCGACACATTGATATTGTTTGCCATCGGAGGATAAACTCCAAATACCGCTGAATTTTGTTTTACAATTTTGTTGGTTAGCGCTGCCAGAGCCAAAACCAGATTTTTCTGCGATTGTATTTATAAACAGGCGACAACCGTTATATCCATTTGTGTTATTTATATTGAAGCCAGCGGCCGCACAAACTTTGTAAATGCCCATAACAGATATTTTACCGGTGGTTGAATCCATCTGTTTTTGATATTCATCAGCCGCGGCTACGCGATGTGATTCTGGCACCATTGTATTTATCGTATCTTCGATTGCAGATGCCTTGAATTTGATATAGTTATCAGCCACCGCAGGTAACGCAATAAATGTACACAAAAATGCAATCAGGGTTTTCTTCATTTCAATACCCCCGTACATTTTTCAGCAACTGCGGCTACTTTTTTTATCGCGGATATCTGTGTCGCGTTGAATACAGTTGCCGTTGCCGAAGCCACAGTTGTTGCGCCCGCCAACACATTTGCCGCAGTATTCAGATTCTTTTCTTTCTGTTGTGCTGCATCACCCTGGGCATCGTGTATTTTGTTTGAATTGGCTGTGGCGGATGTAATTGTTCCGGCCAAACCGGTCGCAGCACCAACGGCAGATGAAATCATTGCACCTTTGGCGCGATTATTTATCTTGGACACATCAACATATTCATATTCACCACAGGCGGATGCGATAGACTCGGCCTCGGACACGTCTTCACCATTTATGCGTGCCTGCATAATAGAATTTTGCAGGGTTTTGACACTGCCGATACAATTGTCTATTTGCGTTTTCAGGTCGCCATCCACCTTGTTCGTACCGGCAATAATTGCGCCGGCCACATTGGTTGCGGTTGCGCCCGCCATCAAGCCAGTACGCCAATTACCCAATTTTTTTGATTGCTTATTCAGTTTTTCAATTTCAGCCTGATATTTTTCAACCTCTATTTTTGCATTGGCCAGTTCTGTTGTCAGGTCAGATTCAAAATTATCCCATTCAGCATTTGTGGACTGTAGGTCTGGATTTTTTTGTTCAATTTCGCGTAGTTTTTCTAGTTTTATTTCAATCTGCTTATCCTTGCTGGCTTTTACAAGCCCTGTGACCGTTGCCCCAACACCGGCCGCCGTTCCAACAGATGTAATTGCAGTATTTATGCCGGCCATTGTTTTCAGGTCACTCAATTCATCATCAATACCAACGCATGCGGTATATGTTGCACGCAACGCATCATCCAGTGGCAAGACGTTTGCCGATGCCATAAAAGGAAAAATCATAAAAAAAAGAGTGATAATTCGCATGACTACATTCGCATGGATTATATAATATTTTGTGTAGAAAAGGAAGAGAAAACTTTACATAGAAAAATGGTTAAAATTGGCGGAAATGTGAGTGGTGTAGCGGTTTTTTGGTGAGTGAATTTTGTATCTATGTGATTTAAGACAGTTGGTTATTCTGTTTTTTGTGAGTTTTTCATTACATCATACATTTTTTTTAATATATTTCGGTCTTGTTCAGATTCAAGGTCAATTTCTTCGGCAATGAAAGTACCAAGTTCATCAGGGGTAAGTTGTTGGCGAATTTGGTTTATTTCTTCTGTGGTTGCAGTTGGTTTTCTGATTGATTTTTTTTTGAATTTGTGATATAATTAGCGCGTGTAAGCAGACGTGATAAACGTCTGTTATTTTTTTTGCCTGCAATTTTTGCAGGCTTTTTTTGTTATAGCAAAAGGAGTTTTATAAATGAGTAAAGTATCTTATATGGGAAATTGCACAACAGTAGAGTTTTATTTCGATTTTCCGTATTTTGAAAAAGATAATGTTGTGGTCTTGAAAAATAATAAGCCGGCAACAGGGTATGATATAGTTGGTGTGTCAGCGGGTGAAAATGCTGATTTCCCGTTTGTTGGGGGGAAGGTGGTGTTTGGTATTGCGCCATCATCACTGGATAGTATCGATATTTCAAGAAAATTGCCGTTAATGCGTGTTGTCGATTATCAGCCAATGGCAAAAATAGATTCAAAATTGTTAAATCAAGATGTTAATTATGTTATGGAGGTATTGAAAGACTTTCAAGAGGAATTAAATGGTTTTAGTGAACGTTATGATGAGTTTATTAATAAGGAATCTGTTGGTGTTTTGTTAACTAAGATTGGTTATATAGAAAATTTAATACAAAATGAAACTTTGGTTACTAATGAAAAATTTTATTCATATATGTCTAATTGTATCACAGAAATTCCACAAGATATTAAACTGGAATTGAACGCAGGAACACTGACATTAAAAGCAGGCAGTAAAGTTTATGTGCCAAATGGAGTAGGTATATTCAATCCTGTTGTGATTGCTGATGATTTAGTTTGTCCTGCTATTTTTGGCAACAGAATTGTTGCAATTTATAGAACAAATACGGGTGTTTTGAATTATCAATCGCTTGATACAATGTCGGCTGGAGCAAGCGATAGTTTGGCTGATGTGCAATGGCATGTTTGGTATGATACTGTAAATAATGTTGTAAACAGATATTTGGAAGATACAAATATAGCTGTTGCTGGGCAGTCGTTACCAATTGGTCTAATATCAGTTGTTGATGGGGTTATAACAGAAATTAAACAAGTGTTTAATGGATTTGGTTATATCGGTGGAATTGTTTTTACTTTACCTGGGGTTAAAGGTTTGATTCCAAACGGTAGAAATGAAGACGGAACATTAAAAAATGTTTTGTTAAATTGTACATCGGTTCAAATTTCGTCAGACTTTAGTACATTCGATTCTTTACATTCATTGTTTTTGGGGTCGAATGGAAGATGTGCTTGGTATGCGCCCGATGGATTTATATATGATGTTGATGATAATAAAATCTATCATTCGACTAATGGGACACCGTTGATTTCAATGGATGCAGGAACATTTGATGTTGTTAAAGGAAAAATAATAAACTTTAATCCAAAAAATGTGTTTAGCGTTTGTTTGTGAAAAAATATTGTTGATAAAATTCAAAAAAATCCCCTGTGCAGGGGGATTTTTTATGTTATTGAAAATAAAATAAATTGTGCTATGCTGATTGAAAATTAATCGCATTCTGGGCGGTAAAAAATAATCAGAAAGATGGCTGTTGTTTAAAATCGCTGATACAGAACAGATGGTAAATGTTATGACAGATGTATATAATAACAATATACTCAAAGATAATTTGAGAAAAATGCAACGGGTGTGTTGGATAGATTTGAATCTGGTATAATAATAAAACAAATATGTGGGGTGTTAAATGGCTAATAAGAGATTGTTTGTTTTTGCGGCTTATGATGTTCAAGGTGTTGTTGATGGCAGTTTGTTGCATTATGTTTCGGAATTAACCAAGGTTGGTGATGTTGTCTTTGTTATGGATAGCAATGCGACAGATGAAGAATTAGATAAAGTAAAAAAATTAGGTAATGTTTTATATGTATCTGCAGAACGTCATAATGAATATGATTTTGGGTCGTATAAACGCGGATTTAAATATGCGCTGGATAATGGTTTGCTTAATAAATACGATTGGGTTTATTTCGTAAACGATAGTGTGTACGGTCCTTTGTGGGGGTTGGCGCCAATATTGCAAGATTTGGAATCGCGTGGTGTGGATTTTACAGGAATGGTGGATTTTGAAAATGCGTTGACACCTGTTCAAATTCAATCTTGGTTTTTAGGGCTTAGTAAAAAGTTAGCAAATGAATCTTTTATCGCAGATTTCTTTGGCAGAGTTTGTCATCAAGAAGAAAAACAATTGATTGTTTTAAAGTATGAAGTTGGGTTGTCTAGGTTGATATTAAAGAACGGGTATAGGTTTTCGACTTTGGTCAACGGTCAGATTGGCGAAGTGTCTCATTCTATGTATGAAAAACCGATAGATATGTTCAAGGCAGGAATTCCATTCTTGAAAAAAGCAGGTTTGAAAAATATGGATGGGGTGCAATATTTGTATCCGTATACAACAGAAAAAATGGTTGATTTGATATATAAAAATGCGGTTAGAACAGGTGTTTCAATCGTTCGTGAAGGAAAACCGCGCTATAATATAAATAAGTTTAGAATTTCGTTTTTAGGTTTGCCAATAATCAGGGTGAAAAGTCAAAGTAATACGATTAATCATAAAGTTTTCTTGTTTGATGTAATACCAGTATGTAAAATATCAATTACACCGAAACGTAAAAAGGCATAATTATGAAAAATAAATTTCTTAAAATTTTATTGGTTGTAATAGGTTTTGTTCTGTTGGGTGGGGCGGTGTTTTTTATAACTAATAAGCAGACTGGTTTATCAAACGTAAGCGCAGAACAGTTGGGTGATTACAGATTGTATGAACTGGGGACAGAAATTACTTTTAATCGTGGGGGAAATAGTCTGAAGTATATGAGAGTGAAAGATGGTTGGGGTGGACAAGAAAATGAATATAGATGCACTGTTGGAAATGAAACAATTATGAAGTTATATATACCTGGTAGTGATGGCGTTGTGTTGAAATTGCAAATAGATGCGTTTGGGGTATTTGCAGAACAAGAAACATCGCAAACAGTTGATGTTTATGCCAATGAACGTAAAATTATAACGTGGGCGGTTTCTGAACCAAGTTCTTATTTGGCAACAATTCCAACGTCTGCGATAAAAGATAATAAATTGGTATTAAAATTTGTGCCGCACGCGCCATATTGTCCAAAGGGTGATAGTCGAGATTTGTCAATGGCAGTGAAAAAAATGAAGATAACAAAACCTGTTGCTGGTAAAACAAGGGTGAAGTTGTCGTTGTGGTTGCGTGAACTTTTCTTTGGTAAGGATTTTTAGGTTTTGTTATGAAAAAAAATATCGCTGTTTCTGTTGTTGTTCCTGTTTTTAATAGATTGCGTTTTTGCGGCGATGCGTTGCGTATTTTAAAAGCGCAAACACTGAAAAATATCGAATTTATAATCGTTGATGATGGTTCAACAGATGGTTCGTATGAATACTTGTTGAAAAAAACAAAATCTGATAAAAGATTCAAAATTTATAAACTAGAAAAAAATTCAGGACCATCGGTTGCAAGAAATTTTGCGTTGAATGTTGCAACAGGTGAATATGTCGGATTCTTTGATATTGATGATGGAATTCCTGCAGATTATTTTGAAAAATTATATAAGACTGCGTGTGATAAAAATACCGACATTGTATTTGTAACATATAATAATTTACTACATCGTTCAACAGGAACTTTTTCGCGCTTGGTTGATAAAATTGCGTGTTTAAGAAATGGGTCGGCATGTGATAAGCTGTTTAAACGCGACTTAATTGTAAAACATAATATAAGATTTTTAGAAGGTAAGTATTGCGCTGATAATGTTTTTGTGTTCTATGCATTTTTATTGTGTAAAAATATTTTTGTATGTAATGAACCTGTGTATCAATATACACTTAGTACGGATTCAATAAGTTGTGATGATAAAAAATCTGAAAAACGTAAAAGTGATATTCTGTGTGTCGTAAAAACAATATTAGATTTTGCTGAAAAAAGTAAAATCGATGATTTGGCGCGGACAGAATTATATCATTTCTTGTGTCGTACTTTTAATCGATATCAATCAGATGATGCTTTTAATGTCGAACTGGGGAAAATGTTATCGTCTGTAAAGCCAATAATACAAACAAATAATTTTAATAATACGCCAAAGAGGAATAGAAAAATGTTTTGGTTAAAATTAAAAAAGAAACTGGGGTTGATTAGAACTAAAAGATTTGAAAAGATTCTTTTGTTTAACAAAATTAGATGTTCAGGGTTGTTTGATGAAGAATATTATTTGCGAAAATATCCCGATGTAAAACAGGCTGGGGTTTGTCCAATCGAACATTATTTGACTTGTGGTTGGACCGAAGGACGAAATCCGTCAACACGATTTGATACAAATGCATATCTGTTTGATAATCCGGATGTCGCGTGTGCGCAAATTTGTCCATTGTTGCATTATATAGAATTTGGTATGGACGAAGGACGATATGTTCGTTGTTTGCCAGTGGATAAAAGAAACAGTGCAATTGATAAAGATGAATATAAAACATTAAAGAAATCAAAATTATTTGATGAAAGGTGGTACTTGAAAAATAATTTGGATGTAAAAGGTGCAAAATTTAATCCAATTGAACACTATATCAGATATGGTGCAGATGAAGGACGAAATCCATCAAAATACTTTGATACAAAATATTATTTGAACAGGTATATCGATGTAAAAAAATCAGGAATAAATCCGTTGTATCACTATATAAAGTATGGTATGCGCGAAGGACGTGTTTCGCAGACTGTTACTGGTAAAGTACTGATGTCGCAGCGGACACTAAAACAAAAAATTAAGTATGTGTGGGAATATCCTGTGCGTGTGCATGATGAATATTTGCAACTGAAAGAAGAAATCAAAAAATTAAAAAACGATAAATAATATATAGGGTTGGGTTATGGTAAAGAAAATAACAAAGAAACGTGTTAACATGACAAAAGTACGTACAGGAAAAAATATAAAAACAATCACTGTGAAAAATGCAGATGGAACACCAGATACAGTTGCAGATGTTCTGGTGCAGAATAGTATTAAGTATGTGCCAAAAGTTTCTGTTGTTATTCCTGTATATAATGTTGGTGATTATTTGCGTGAATGTTTGGATAGTGTTTGTGGTCAGACGTTGAAACAAATTGAAATAATTTGCATTGATGATGGTAGTACAGATAATTCCTGGACAATAATAGAGAATTTGCAGAATGAAAATTCAAATGTCAAAGGAATAAAGTTCCGTAGAAATTATGGAAAATCACCTGCGTTGTTCTGTGGCTTTAAGATGGCTCAGGGCGATTATGTAGTTACTATGGATGCCGATTTACAAGATAGTCCGGAAGAGGTTCCGGAAATGGTTCGTATGCTCAAGGAGGATGGCTACGATTTGGTATCCGGTTGGAAGAAGAAACGTTATGATGGCAAATTAAGTAAAAATCTGCCGTCAAAAATCTATAACTATACAGCAAGAAAGGTTACAGGGATTAAACTGCACGATATGAACTGTGGTTTGAAAGCCTATAAGCGCGATGTTGTGAAAAACATAGAAGTTTATGGCGAAATGCACAGATATATTCCATTCCTTGCAAAAAATGCCGGTTTTGGAAAGATAGGAGAAAAGGTTGTAAAGCATCAGGCGCGTAAATTTGGTACAAGCAAATTTGGATTAGACAGATTTGTAAACGGTTATTTGGATTTAATGTCGCTTTGGTTCTTGAATCGTTTTGGAAAGAAACCAATGCATTTCTTTGGTTTATGGGGCTCTGTAATGTTCATTATCAGTTTTATAGCAATAATTATAGTTGGTGCAAGTAAACTGATTTCTCTGGCAAATGGTATTCCTGCTCGTTTGGTTACAGATAATCCATATTTCTTTATAGCTCTAACCGGAATGATGTTGGGTACTCTGATGTTCCTTACTGGTTTCTTAGGCGAACTAATTAGTAGAAATTCACAAGAGCGTAACGATTATAAAATTGAAAAAGAGATATAATTCTTAATGACACTGATAGATATATTTTTTCTGGCTGTAGCATTGGCTATGGACTGTTTTGCAGTTTCTATAACATGTGGAATTATTGAAAAGCGAATGGTGCTGAAAATAGTTCTTCTAACTGCATTTATGTTTGGTCTGTTTCAGGCTGTAATGCCTTTGTTGGGTTGGTTAGGAATAAACTCTTTTAGTAGCTCTTTCCAGGCATTTGATCATTG
>CALCEG010000009.1 GCA_937900435.1 uncultured Alphaproteobacteria bacterium | reverse complement strand
GGTCAAAGCTCAGCACCGCTGCATTCGTAGAAGCATTGCGCACATTCGGTAATGACAATAATACAATAGAATTAGTTTCTTTTGATTTGTCTGCCATGGGAATGGGCGTTGTTCCGGCCGCTGCTTTGGGATTCCCATCAGAAATTTCCGTTAATTTGAAATCTACAACAGAAATCAATGCCGGGTTAAAGGCGTTTTATCAAATCGATGACCGCTGGTCAATTGGTGGTGGTTTCACGTTCAAACATCATTCAGACAATGCTGTTGAAAGTATCGCATCAGGTGATGTAAGCGCTGCTAACCCATTAGTTTTAGCAAAGTTGCTGGAAACTGTTGCAGACATGGAAGATGGGTTTGATGAATATGTATTGAACCTGACTGGTGCATATCAACTGAATGATAAAATGCAAGTGTCTGTTTATGGCGAATACACATTCGATGAATCACATAAACAATCACAAAACGGTACAGATGTTAAAGCCGAATTAGGTGTACGTCTGAACGTTCAGTTCTAAACAAAATCAAATTAAATTAATATATATATTGGACAAATTCCCACCATTTGGTGGGAATCTTTTTTTGTTTGATTAATTAATTTATTTTTCTGATTGGACAGATTACCAGTTTGCATAACCGGCAGCACAATCGTGTACACACTTCTTGCGCGATGAATCCCAGTATCTGCGACCTGTTTCATCGGAATATTCATCACAGATTAACCGACATTCGTTGTTTTCCAGCGTGTATAGTTCGCCTTGGTACAGACACGATGCGATTTCACATTCGTTGACGTAACTGCTGGCTGCAAGCTCGCCACCGGCACTGTACGCATTGTTGCAGCGACCGCACTGATTCCAAGCCTCGTTAGTTTGGCTGGAATCGTTGGTGTATCCAGGATCACAACGGGTCGCAATACATTCGCCCCAAGAATTTGTTTGATGATTCCATTCACGAACACCTGTGCCGTTTGCGTTTTCGCAAGATTCTTCGTCTGGAACACACGCGTTTGATTCAACGTGCCAATCAGGGACGCATTCCAGAATCATACATTTGCTGTATAACTTTTTATTGTTATCCCATTCTTGAACCGCTGTTTGTGCGTGTGGCGCGCTGCATAGTATTGTATCCGGTGCGCATATTTCGTCATCAGGATGGTAATCTTGTTCGCACGTATCAACCTTGCAACCAAGGGCATCCTTGAATGCTATCGCGTGGTCGCGCGTACAAGGCACGCATTCGCCATTTATATATTCGTATGCGTTTGGACATATAATTTCATGACATTGATTATCAATAATGTCGCAAGGGAATCCATTGTTTGTCTTGCACGAATATTCGCATTGTTCGCCATAGTATGCCTTGAATTTATCTATCGGGCGCAAATTACACTCATCAAGACTGTATTCATCGCACGTCCGATAGCAATCAGAAATATCAGACCGCCCTGCATCAGAATATGGATATTCGCCGTTTGTTAAATCATGGCAAGATTCAGGTTCTGACCAATCCCCACGACAAATATTGTTTTCTGGACACTGCTGACACTCTGCCCCAGATTCAGAAACATATTCCCCGGGTGCACAAGAGACTTCGGCAGGTATGCATACAACCTTTGGCGCGACTTCGTTGGCGTAGTAAGGTGTGGCTTTTATCGTGCCAGACGGACAAGACTCATCCAAGTCTGTGCCTGCAAATACATATTCAAACATATTTTTATTGTATGTTGTTGGTTTGCTCATTCTGCTGAAAAACTCAACAGGAATATATGATACGGATTGCCCATTTGAATCAACAAATTCTTTAATGTTTTCCGACCATGCAAATGTCCTATCAAAAGCTCTGTCGGCTGGAGTGCCAGTGATAGAGGCAAACAAATCAACCGGAATAGATGTCAAATTTTGACAACTGTTAAATGTGCTGCTGAACATTCCAGGGGCAACAGATGTAATCTTGCCGAACAGATTGCCGGGTACAGTGCGCAGACCATCACAGCCAGAAAAAGTCCCAGCAAACATAGATTCTGCTGCGCCAGACAAGTTTTTAAACAATGTACCTGGGATATCGGTTAATGCAGTGCAATCTCTGAACGTATAAGAGAACATTCCCTTGGCCCCATCAGATACGCCACCGAATAAACCGTCCCCGATTTGGGTTAGACCGCTGCAAAGACTGAATGTACTGTCGAACATATATTCTGCCGAAGCTTTTACATTGCTAAACAATCTTCCAGGAATTGATGTTAAACTGCTGCAACCAGCAAATGTAGAAGAGAACATTTGCAGCGCACTACTTGATATGTTGCTAAATAAATTTTCCGGGATTGACTTTAAAGCTGTGCAGCCACTGAATGTACCACTAAACAGACCGTATGCGCCTTCTGTTATACCGCTAAACAAGTTTTCGGGTATTTCTGTCAAACCAGCACAATTGTTAAATGTTGTCATAAACATACCGCTTGCTGTGCCAGATATACCACTAAACAATTTTTCAGGTATTGATGTTAAACCTGTACAATCAGAAAAAGTGTACCAAAACATACTTTCTGCAGGACCTGTTATACCACTAAATAAATTTTCGGGAATTGATGTTAAACCTGTACAACCAGAAAATGTACCATGGAACATCGTAGCAGCGGCGCCAGATACAGTACTAAACAATTTATCTGGGATTGATTTCAAAAATTCACAATCCCTAAAAGTATGCGAAAACATAGACGACGCTGCACCAGATATACCGCTAAATAATTTTTCGGGAATTGACGTTAAACCTGTACAACCAGAAAATGTAGAAAAAAATAATTCTGGTGCGCTGCCTGTTATGCCACTGAATAAATTTTCTGGGATTGACGTTAAACCGGTACAACCGTTAAACGTGGTAGTAAACATATACTTTCTGGAACCAGTAATGCCACTAAACAAATCGTCTGGAATTGCCGTCAACCCAACACAATCACTAAACGTCGCCAAAAACAAGGGGTTTGTACCGTCCGACAATGTGCCGAATACAGCACCCAAAGAACCGTCAATCGATACTATATTTTCGTTTCCAGAAAAACTTACTGCAGCCTCGGGAACGCCAGTGATGTATGCGGTTGCCTGACCGCTGAGTCCGATTGTGTATGTGTCGGCACTTTCATATGTGTGCGAGTATGTTGTATCTGCTGTATTATCTTTTGTAATATTTTCAATACTGCCATCCCCCCAATTAATTGTGTACGAACCAGCAGCACTTATTCGAAAACTAAATGTTTCGGTATCATCTGTCGTTGTGATTGAAAATTCTGGCTTGGGCATACACTTCACATCAGTGGTCGATATTGCACCATCAGGCAAACCATCGATCGTAAAACCTGCGTTACATTTACATTCTGTTGCGCCTGCATCACTGGTTGAATTTGCTGGACATTTATTTATACCTTGATCAGTTGTGTCGTTATAGATAAATTCACCCCCAACGCAATATGCCCCTGGTTTACATGTTAAACATTCTGTTGAGGCGCTGGGCATATATTCACCCGGTTTACATAATGTATATCCCAAACCACCCCAAATAGTTGGTATATAACGATAATCACTAAGCCCTGTTGCACCAAGATAGGAGTATTCGTCTGCGTCTGGCCAGATTTCATACAGATACCTCCCTTTAATTTTTGCAGATGACCCTGTTAATCCAATGCAATCGGCAAAGGTACCAGTAAAGCTATACCCATAGACTGGCAAATTACCACTTAAATTGCCAAACAGATTATCTGGAATTCCACCCCTCAGACCGGTACAACCGGCAAACGTCTCTTTAAACATACGACTTGCGGGGTTTCCATTTATGGCGCCAAACAACCCAGAAGGAATTGATGTTAAGCCACTACAATTATAAAAAGTGGTATTAAACATATTACTTGCAGGACTACCGGTTAAGTCACCAAATAATCCAGATGGTATTTCGCCAGCCAATCCACTGCAATCGGCAAAGGTGCCATAGAACATGCTCTCCGCTGGACTGCCACTTAAATTACCAAACAGCCCAGATGGTATCGAACCAGTTAACCCACTGCAACCACTAAAGGTGTTATGAAACATGGCTTTGGCTGGGACGCCTTCTATTTTTCCAAATAGCCCAGATGGAATTGAACCTGTCAAGCCACTGCACCCCTCAAATGTTCCATAGAACATATAACTTGCTGGTGCGCCAGAAATACCTGCAAATAAGTTTTCTGGGATTGAATCTATCAATCCACTACATCCATAAAAGGTATAAGCGAACATAGAATCTGCTGGACGACCAAAGATCCTAGCAAACAAATCTTTTGGTATCGAACCTATCAATCCGTTGCACCCTAAAAATGTTGAATAGAACATATAACTTATCGGCGCGCCAAATATGCCATCGAATAAATTCTCTGGAATTGAACAGTTCATATTGAAAGCATTATAAAACGTGTTATAAAAACGTGGTTGTATTTGGGCGCCGTCTGATAACGTACCAAATATCGCACCCAATGAACCATCAATTGATGCGATTCTGCTGGCGCTGGACATAAAGCTTATTGCCGCGGTTTGTTCATCGGTATTATATTCGGTTGCCTGACCAGAAAGGCCGATTATGTATGTGTCGGCACTTTCATAAGTGTGTGAATATGTTGTATTGGTTGTGTCGTTTTTTGTTATCGTCTGAATATTACCATCACCCCAATCAATATAGAATGTACCAGCCGCGGAAAGTTTAAATGTAAAATCTGTGTTGGCCACCATATCGATCGTTGTGATTATGAATTCGGGCTCTGGATTTGGCTGGCATTCTGTTGCGCCATCGTGCAGATAATAACCATCTTCACATGTTGCCGCATGGGCAAGCCCCAAGGAAATAGGGCTAATTAATATAAATGCGCATAAAAACAACCTTGCCATTTGTAACATATTGAAGTTTCCCCTCTTCCTTGCTCAGGTATTACCTTACTTAATCATAGAAAAATTCCGTCAATTAAATCAAGCGCTTTTTTCGTGGATTTGTGTCCGATAAAACACTAATATTGTAATCATGAAAAAATATGATGTGATTATTATTGGTGCAGGTGCTGCAGGACTTAGTGCGGCGATTTCTGCGTTGGATTTAGGTAAACGTGTTCTGGTGCTGGAAATGGGAAGTTCGCCTGCGCGTAAGGTCGCAGCGTCCGGGGGCGGACGGTGCAATATAACAAATGCAGATGTAAAATTCGACCGATATTTCGGCACAAACCCTGACTTTGTGCGTGCTGCATTAAGTCGCGTTACCCCAGATGACATTTTGTCGTGGTGTAAAAAACACCGCTTGGAATTAGAAGAAAAAACTACAGGAAGATATTTTTGCGCAGACGGCGCAATGGCGGTTGTAAACGCGCTGATGAATGATGCGAAACAGGCAACAATTAAATACAACACAAATATAACCGATATAAAGAAAATTGACAACCTGTTTATCGTAAATGATTTTGTGGCAAAATCCGTTATTGTTGCAACAGGCGGTACGTCTTTTGCAACATTGGGGGTGTCAGATGCAGGTATGAAAATTGCAACGGGGTTTGGGCATAAAATTGTGCCTGTGCGACCTGCCCTGTGTGCGCTAAAAATTGCTGGGGCACAATCCGAACTTGCTGGGATTTCACTGGATGCGGAAATAAAAATCGGCAAAAAAGTTTTACGCGATTCAATGTTGATTACGCACTTTGGAATCGGTGGGCCATTGGCATATCGCGCCAGTTTATATGACCTGAGCAATGGGTTTTATCTGAATTTAATGCCGAAAGTTGATGTATTGCAATTCTTGAAGGACAAGAAGAAACAATCTGGCAAAAAAAATCTGTCCAGCGTGTTGGCAGAACAACTGCCACAACGTATTGCGAAACTTATCGCAAATAAAGACGGACGAAATATTGCAGATATGCCAGATAAAGAACTGGAAAAAATCGCACAAAAAATATCGAATTATTTTGTTGGTGGCGAAAAAATTTCTTGGCATGGACTATCCAGTGCAGAGGTTGTGCGTGGCGGCGTTGATACGCGCGAAATTTCTTCGAAAACAATGGAATCAAAATTATGTTCGGGGTTATTCTTTGTCGGCGAAGTT
>CALCEG010000008.1 GCA_937900435.1 uncultured Alphaproteobacteria bacterium | reverse complement strand
CGAGATGTCGCCAGATGTTCGAGCGCGTTGGAAAGATTATTTATCTAATAATGATTTGGTTGAAAACATGAAGGACTGGCGCAGTCAGTTAATGCATGAAACAACCCCAAAGAGCGGAGAGTATGTAAATAACGAAGTTCCTGATATTTTTACCGAATTAACAAACGATCAAATTAAGGATTTGTATAAGGTCTTAAACTCTGCTCTTGGTGGTATGAAAGAGGATAGTCGTTTAAAATCAGAAGCATATAGTAAAGTATTAGGGTTCGTTAACGAATTTTATGGAAAAGAAGACGATGGAACCAACAAACCTTTTCATCCTATTGAATTATCAAAAGAAGCCGAAAAAAAGTTAAATGAATTAAAAAACAATGGAACTTTTGATTCTCTTAGACCCGCAATAAACAGTTTTATTAATGACTATGGATTAAAATCTGAGATTTCTTTCGATGCTTTGGTACAAGGTATTGAAACAAAAAAATATAACACTGACTCGGATTTTAAGAAGAATTTAATATATATCCTTGAAAATATTGGCTCACAAAAGTGGAGATTTGGCGGAACAGTTACAGACAATGTTATTAATGAATTTCAAGAAATTGCGAAAGGGTTCGATTTTGAACCAAGCAATGTAGATATCACGAGATTTAAGGATAAGTATGCAGAAATATTAAGACGTATTTATAAAAACAATAAAATAAAGGAAGTTTTATCAAGTCATGATAGGGGCGAAATAACTGGGCCCCTGGATACCGCAAGAGATAAAGTAGATTATGATAAATCAGACCGTCCAAGTTATGTTCCGCCAAAAACCGAAGATGAATTAAATTTGTTTCAACAAGTAAAAAAATATGTTGGCGACACATATGAAGATTGCCTGGCAAAATATACAAAATTGCGTGGCGATAGAATGTTTTTCTCTATGCCTGCACAATTGATTGTTAAAGCTATAGACAAAGAGGGAATAAAACCAACTGATGGTATAGTGGCAGTTTTGGAAAAAGAGGATAAAATAAAGAAAGGTTTAAAAGATAAGTCCAACAAAGCACCGGACCATTTTGATTGGTTTGTTAAAGAAATGAACAAAATAAAACAAGACATGCCGAAAGCATTTGAAGGAGGGTTAAAGAATGGTCCGCAACTGCGTGCAATTATACAAAGAATTATCAAAGATGCGGTTCCTGCAAAAATGAACGAGGCGAAAACCGCTATGGAAGTATTGTCTGTCATAAAATACGGTAACACAACTAGCAAGATTATGGATACTTTGAAAAGCGATAAAGAATTGTTTAGCATATTTTCTAATGATAAATTATCGTGGAATAAAAATGATGGTGTAAAATTTGTAACATCTGCACTGGATAAAAGTGTTCGCGCCGCATTCATCGGTATAGGATATGGTGTAACTATGGCTATCAATGGTGTGCGTAAATCGCGCAGTAAAATAAAAAAAGAAAATAAATATCTTAATGCGGCACACGATGAATGGAAAAAACAAAACACCATAGCCAAAGAAAAGAAACAGCAAGAGCACGATCGCATGGAAAGGCGTCATGAATGGGCGAACATATTTTTAGCTAATTCACGTTCTGACACAGATATTGAACCAGATATAAAAAATGCAGAGAAAGAACTTCAAGATGTAATTAAAAGCGCAAAACCACAATTGGATAGATGGCAACAGGAATTGACAGCAGTTTTGCAAAATTTATCAAACGATCCACGCACACAAAAGGATCCTGATTTAAAACTTATCAGTGATTATCTTGACCAAATACAAAACGGCGAAATAGACGCAGAAAAGCCGCAATTAAACGGGGCGGCAGCGGGTTATCAAGGTATTATTGACAACATAGATAGTCAATTTAAAGAGATACTGTTAAAACAACAAAATGTAACCAGAAATCGCGATCAGTTAAACGATTTTCTAGAAGCAAAAGAAGCCCTGGAAGACGCAGACAAACAAATTACAAAGACACAGACAGAAATTGATGAATGGGATAAAAATCAAGAACTTATCGATTTTTGGAATCGATTAGAAACAGGTCGCGAATTTCATACCGGCGAAATGTATAGTTGGCTGCCGGGCAGCGCGAAAAAGAAACAGGAAGAATTCTGGAAAAAACTCGGCGGTCGCGGAATGTAAATCCCCGCCCACGGTTGTGGGCGTTTTTTATTGAAACAATCAAATTTGTTTGCTATCGTTTGCCACGGAATAATTTTAACCAAAAGGAAAGAATATGTATATTATGGCGCTAAACTGTGGGTCGTCCAGTTTGAAATATCAAATCTTTGATGCGGATTCAAAAAAGCAAATCGTTGGCGGAAATGTCGAAAAAATTGGATCGCCGGATTCTTTTATCACGCAAAAATATCCTGACGGTAAAAAAGAAAAAAAAGAAACCCCGATGCAGAATCATAACGAGGCATTAAATGTCGTTATGGGTATGTTGCGTGCGGCATCGGTCGATATGAACGAAATTCGTGGTGTTGGACACCGCGTGGTTATGGGCGGTTCGAAATATGCTTCGTCCGTTGAAATTACTGATGAAGTTATGCGCGAAATTC
>CALCEG010000007.1 GCA_937900435.1 uncultured Alphaproteobacteria bacterium | reverse complement strand
TGGCGCAAAAGGTGCTGGACCGAACTGTTGACAGCAAGATGTATGCCGCAACACGTCAAATAGAAAACGCACAAACCGCGGCCAAGATATTTATTCGTGAAAACTCAAAAAACATAAATTACAACACAACGATTGTGTCTGGTAATGATTTTGCAGACTTATTAGAACCGTATGGATTACCGCTGGGGTTTGTTCCGCGAACCCCGTTGGGTCAGGATATTGCACTGGTTATACAAAAGAGTCCAACTGAAATTTATGCTTATTTGGAATTAAGTGGTGGAAAATTAAGCGCGCTGGAACGTTCTGAATTGGCGCGCCGTATTGGATTTTATGCAACAACTACAGATGGTGGTATAAATGTTGGTATTGAATTGGGCGATATTTATTCTGATGTTGTTCGCAGGAATGAACCTAATATTGATAACAGTGGTTTTTTATCTGACCTTGATATGGGTGGTTTTTCGTTAAACAATGGTGGAAATTTATTTTCTATATCTGGACAGTTTGACAGTGCAAAATTTAATACCTTAAGCATAACAGGACAAGAATACGGCCGCAAAGAACGAAATAAAATAACCAAAATAGACACCGTTAAAGCTGTTTTTCAAAGCAAGACAGGCGAATCGGCGCTCAGCATTAATCGTGGTTCATTGATAGCGGACAGTTTAAATGCCAAGACAATATCTATGTATGGCGACACTGGGAATTTAACTGCCGAAGATATATCTGTATACGAATTGTCAATGACCGCAGGACACACCAGTTTTGCTGGGCCGTCAGACTGGTTGGTGCATGGTAATGTCAAGACAACGAATATAAACTTAAGTGTGGAACGTCTGGATGTTTCATCTTACTTGAACGCAACGCGCGGACAAGAAGTTTATATTGATGACGAAGATTTAAGTTATAATTCTAAATCTGGCATAGAAACAAATATAATTTATACATCAAACATAACTGTGCGCGACCAAACATCAAATGCATTGCTGGATGGTCGTTCGGGTGCGGTTATTTTGGATATCAGACCTGGGGGCACAACAATGTTGCCAGATGCGTATGTGTCTGATGTAAACAACGGTGCGTTCAAGATAATCCAAGACCCACTGTCAGACAACGGAAATACGGTTGATTGTAAATCTATAATTGAAAAATTCGAAGGTGTATATAACGATAAATCTTTATCGCAATATTTGATTTGCCAATATGTTTTTTGGCAACGACTTGAAAAAAGAATTAATGCAAAACAATGTTTAATGTCGGGGCAAGATGGCTGTTTATAACAAAAGATTTTTTTATCACGAAACGCGCGGTGCCAGTATTATCGAAGTAGTATTGGCGATGGCGATTGTTGCATTGGCTACGCCATTTGTTTACAATCAAATTAATCAATCTAATAAAACGATAAAGAACATAGCGGTCGCAAAAAAGATAATGAAGTCGCGCGATTCTGTTTTGAATTTTGTTCGTATTAACCAAGATAAATGGCCAGACGTTGCACAGATAAAATTATCCCCAGAAGAATTAAACAACATATCAACTGATGCGGTTGCAGGTTTTATTGATAAATATACTGTTTCCGGTGCAACCAAGACAGACGTTTATTTGTCTTTTGATATGCCAGAATCGGATTTACAGTCTGCCAAGATTGCACAACATATCGGTGCGGATGCTGCGGTTGTTGGTGGCGATGGTATTGCGTACAGTGATACTTGGGCGGTTTCTGCCCCTGATTTTGTTGTTGGTGATTTAGTATATAAAATATCGCGTGATGTTGTTGGCGCAGACACATCAAAATATTTGCATCGTGCCACATCTGGCGAAGATGAATTAAACGTTATGCAACGTGATTTAAATATGGGTCGATATAACATATACAACATTGCAACTTTGGGGGCAAAGTCAGCAAACGTCAGAAATGCGAATACAACGTTTGTTGACGCTCCAATCATTGCGGCAAATGAAGTCTATTTTTCTGGTGGTGCAAATGTCGAAGGACAAAATATACAGTTGGGTAATGTTCGTGTTTCTGGGGACGTGTCTGGGTTCAGAAACATATATGCAAAAAATTTAAACGGCAACAGGTATACCACAGACGGTCGAATAATAACAGACCGCGCAACGATATACGAATCGGTCAATGTGTCTAAAGATTTAATTTTAAAATCTGACTCGACCCGAACAATAAGTGGTTTTACAGGCATATCTGTAAATACTGTTTTGACATCTTTTGTTTCAACCGAAGAGATTATCTTTTACGATAATTTTGGTTTAACTATATCTGGTGAATTATTGATGTCTACGGTATCGCCACTTAAAATTGGGAATTGGGTTTTCCCATCTACACGCCCACCAGAATTTAGCGATTTTAACATATCGCGCGCAAAAAAGCCTGCGATGCCAAACGCAAATTCTTTTTCGGAAATTTTGCGTGATGGCTGGCAAGAATCGACAATAATAACAAACAAAATAAATTAATAATGAAGCAGTTGAAAAAAACATTTTTATCAGACAACAAATCGCGTGGCAGCATATTAATAGAATTACTGCTAAGTATTGCGTTATGTGCAGTTATTGTCCCGTTTGTTTTTAAGTATCAACAAGATTCTGTTCAGCGTGCCCAGAATATAATGTTGCGCAATCAAATGACAGAAATTCAAGTTGCGTTGGAAAGATATATCACAGAAAATCGAACAAATTTGTTAAACACAGTTGGTCGCAACATAACGCGCATAGAAATGAAAGATTTGTACGAATACGGTTTGCCAGATGCGTTGTTGGAAAACGCTGATAAATATCAACTGCGTATTTTAAAATCTAGCGATTTAACAGGCAGTTCGACTTTACAAGGTGTTATAGTTCGTGAATCTGATGATATATCGCCTTTGCGTACACGCGAAATAGTTAATATGTCTGGCGGTTCAATGGGGTTTGTTGACGGCACGCATGCGTATGGAACATTTGGTGTATGGCACGCAGATGCGATTGATATCGGGGTTAATTTAAATAATGGATTGATTGAAACAACTGGCGTAAATCGTGATAATGCGCTGTATTTATGGCGTGTACCATCAGACGACCCGTTGGATGCGCAGATGATGTCGCCATTAAATTTAGGTGGGCACGATATTCGGAATGTGTCTTTTATAAACGCAGATTTTACAGAAATTGGTGAATTTTTAACGGCTGAAAACATTGCAACTAACAGTTTAATATTTAAAAACAGAACAACCATAGACAGCGAATTTAAATCCAAGATGACAACTGTTTCTGGCACCTTGTCTGCAGACGCCAAGAATATGGAAATAAACGGCACGTTATACCTGGGGGATGTTGGTAAATTTTCTTCGATAACTAGCGATAATTTATGGGTTTCTAGTATGACCTTGGGTGGTTTATCAATCAATGACGAAGACAGTCTGGCGTTGTTAAAAATCAATCAATATTTGGATATGGTTTCTGGGCATATTAATGCGTTGTATGTGTCGGTTGGCTTTACAGGCTCGATCACACCACGTTTAGTTGTGTATGACCGAATCGAAGATTCTGTTAATTCTGATTATTATTGGGATGCGGGCAACAAGGTTGCAAATTTTGTTGACGCCAGTTTTGTTGAATTGAATCGTATGGCAACCTTGGCGACACATTATGAAAACGACCTGTCAACAGTCGCAGGCAAGATGTTTAGTACCGTATCCGCAAACAAAAATGCAACGGTTGCAGATTATATGAATGTGATAACAGAAATTCAAAAACAAGTTCAGGAAAAATATCAAGATTTGATTTTACAATAATTTGTGGTATAAGGATAAAGTATGAAAATAAAATGTGATTTTTGCAAAACAGAATACACACTGGACAAGGTGTCCAGCGGTGGTGTTAAGTGTGCGATATGTGGAAATGTTTGGGCGCCTGACGTTGCGCCACGAAAAAACACTTGGTTGATGTTTTTTGCGTCTTTGTGTGCGTTATTGTCTGCGATTGTTTTTACTGTTGCTATAATTACTCAACACCAGGCCAAGAACGCCAATCGTGGTCCATTGGTTGTTGATGTTGACGGTGTTGAAACTATAACGGACGAAGATGGTAAATCACGCATTGCTGTCAGTGGGACAATCACGAACGTATCTGATGTTATGTATGCACTGCCAGATTTGATTATATTATCAAGTGATGAAAACGGTCGTGTTTTAGCGCAACAAAAATTTATGCCAATGGCAACGTTTTTGGATGTTGGGGTCAGCACAAAGTTCCGACATATATTGGGCGTACAACCAAATGGGGTAAGGAAAATATCTGCTAAACTGGCTGATTTTCAAGAACATCAGGGGGAAAAATGATATGAAGTATTTAATTGCTTTGTTAATGACGATTATATTGTTTCCGCAATGCAATGCCGCAGATGATACACCATCACCGCGTGTTAGTATTTTTTCTACCAGTACTGACTGGCAGGGTGTAACAGGTCTGTTGTTGAACGAGTATCGTGGAACGTTCATTCCTGATAAAAAATTAGTTGGTCGTGGATTGATTTTGTATTATCTGGACGGTTTTCCTTGCTATGGCCTGGGCGAAGGTGTGCGCGCATGGGTGGGGCCAGACTGGAATCACGAACATTTGCGTATTGCGTGTGTTGCGGCGCCTTCAGAAATAAAGTTTGCGTATCGTAATGCACTGCGTGATGCAGACGAAGCAACAACCACAGGTATTTTATATTGCCCGGTTCGTGCTGATGGTCGTGAATTAACGATAAAATTATCTGATTGCACAGTTGGGCCAGATTGGAAAGATTATAAATAGGTTTAAATTAATATGACAGACATTCGTGAATTAATAGTTTCTGATACTGATGAAATTGTACGCATTGATAAATTTCTGGCGACCAAGATGCCTGAATTTTCCCGCAGCGAGATTCAAAAGTTCTTAATATCACGACCTGATGGCAGTGTACCAAAGTTGTCCGAAAAAGTTCGTGTTGG
>CALCEG010000006.1 GCA_937900435.1 uncultured Alphaproteobacteria bacterium | reverse complement strand
TCTTTCTGGGGATTTATTCGGTAAATTAAAGGTTGTGGAACCATCGCCCGCGCCATAAGTTGTTCCAATTGCCGCAAACAAGTCCGCATATTCAGTTCTTGATACCGCCGAACCATCGCAAACCAACCAGCCGGCAGGTGCGCTTGAACCCGCAAATGGTGCTATCATTCCTGCTGGCACTGCTATTTGTGCAACATATTCTTTATTTGCTATTTGGTTATTCGGCGAACTTGCAGTTGGCGTTGGTGCTGTTGATACACCGCTTAAAGTCGCTTCTCCATCAAATGTTGAACTTGTAATTGTTCCGCCAGAAAAAGAACTGTTTGTAATCTGTTGATTATCAAGCGATATAATCTGCGGATACGGTGTAAATGTTTTTGTTTGATGGTTCCACAATACACGTCCGCCTTGCTGACCTGTTTGGTCTATAATGTCCCATATTTTACTTGTAATTGGAACATAACCGTCATAATCCGCTGGCGGTGTGATTGTTTCTGTCAGTGTCCAAGCCCCGCTAGCACCTGTGTATATTTTAATTACTGGATTATTATCACCGTCAACCTGTGAAAAGTCCGCATAGTTTTTGCCATCATATTCGGCACCAGTTGGCACTGTGCTTGCTGCATACATTTTGGCAAACCATACGCCCTCGTCTGTAATCATACGACCAGAATTAGCCGCTAAATCCACTTCACTCTTTAATGCCAATGTTTCGGGTTGCGCTGTCGCTGGAACTGCAATATCATAACCGTTATTGATTACACCTGTGATAACACGTGCAATATATAAATCTTTGAATCTTTTGGTTGCAGAACCTATATCTAAAACATTGTCAGTGTTTGGCGTTAAACCATTTGTTGATGTCAATCTAGCAATAGCAGAACCCAAAGCACCATCACTACCAACATTATAAAATTCCACACCGTTCAAATATGGACCAACAGCCCCGCGAAAAGAGCCCGCAATAAATTTTAATGGGGCGGACATTATCGAAGTTCCGTCTTTGCGGACAAAGGTATCGTTTATTGTGGTTATGGTTGTATCAAGATTATTTAATATTTCCTGTAAATTATTTCCTGATAAATTGGAATAACCTGTTGTATCAACTGATATATCTTGTGCTTGGACATCGACTTTTGAAATTTCAATGCCATCACGCGTCGCGCTTGATACACGAGCATAAACCCAACGTGGATTCGTTTCATTTGGACTATATAATAACAGTAAATCGTCTTGCCGTATAATTCCAAGGGCTTGA
Source organism: uncultured Alphaproteobacteria bacterium (assembly GCA_937900435.1). Classification (GTDB taxonomy): domain Bacteria; phylum Pseudomonadota; class Alphaproteobacteria; order Rs-D84; family Rs-D84; genus Enterousia. Next base: position 35,700 of record CALCEG010000006.1, on the reverse strand, counting down.
TTGAAAAATCCAGTCGACAACATATCGGCGATTGTTTCACTTTCAAATGCACGATACAAATAAACTTGGGTCATACGTGTTGTTTGTTGTGTGCTATTTTTTAATTCTGCACCGATACAACATAAGAAATTTAGATTCATCGATAGTCCTTTCTTTCAAAAAAATGCCGGTTTTGAGTGTGCGACCGGCAACGCACAGTGAGGATGCTTAGGAGATGCAAGACTACTCAACAAGATTATTGCTTATTACCGTCTTTCTTGTCAATAAATTTTTCTTTCCATCTCAACCACATAGCAGGAAAGCGTGAATTATTTTTACGGCACGCTTCGATGGTTGCTTCGTCTAAAACGTCCACCAATTCCTCTTTTTTCACACCCTCTGGGTGGCTTGTTATGTTTGTGATAGAAATGCCCTGACGCATAAGTTTTACGAATCTGGCACGCTTTAACGCAATGCTCGACACGCGACCTGCGTTCCTGATGCGGCGTGCGCGTTCTTTTAACGCTAATTCACGCTTAAATGCAACACTGATAATACGGCGCACTTTCCAAATTGCCATATCTAATTCGCGGTTTTGTTTGTATGTTCCATGTTTCAGGCGTGTTTTTTCAAGACGAGCAATTTCTTCACGACATGCTTTTTTCATTACAACAAGTTCATCAATGGTTTTTGCCTTTGCTGCGTCCGTTTCGGTATAATAAAAACCAGATGGCATTTCCTCTGATTCAGGTTCTGCTTCTGGTTCTGCTTGACTATTCGGTTTTTCCGAATCGTTTTGACCGTCTAATTCAGCGTCGATGGCAGCGGTATCAGCGTTTTCAGCAGCAACCACTTCGTCCGCAACCTTGTCCATTTCTGCTTTGACTTCTGGTGTTTCAGGTTCAACAGAACTTTCCAATTTTGCTTTGATGGTCGCAACCAATTCAGCTTTCTTTTCTGCATAATCGTCCGCGTTTGCGTCCAATTCGTTATACTGTTTTAACAAATCCTTGACTTCTGGGTCTTGGGATTTATTGGCTTCAATAAACCAGTTTTTAGCCATAATTCACTCCTTTCTTATTTTGTTGGGTTCATTTTTTCAAATTCCGCTAACATTGCATCGCGCTTCATTGGGTCTGGTTCAGCATTGTATTTGTTCCAAAATTCAGCCGCGCCCACTCCCATTGATTCGCTTTGGGTTGGTAATGCCTTATAACCACCAAATTCAATTGCATCAATCAGCATAGACACAATTTTATAACCAGTTGCCGAATCGTTTGCTATCTGTTGCAAGAAAGATTTGGTTTCTGGGTCATTTGTAAATACAGATGGTGCATCAAAGAATTTATTCAATAAGTTTGTTTGGTCCTCGAAAGAACGATGCACTGTGTCCAAGAAAGGCTTTAATTGTTCCTTGGCTTCGGCTGTTTTCTTGGCTTCTGCTTCTGCGATTTGTTCTGGGGTCCGTGAATCCAAAACACCATCAGCAACCAATTTTTTCAAAATCATATCTGAAAATGAATTAACTGCATTTGGTCCAATGTTATTTTTTAAACCCCATTCGCGGATTTCTTTCAAAGCGTCTTGAACTTCTTGCTTGTCCATAAACTTTTCATAAGCAGAATCCGCCTTAAAATGTTCCGCATAACCGTCGATGGATTGTGGCACTTCGTTCTTTTGCATAAATTGCGATTGAAAGTATGACGCAGATTTCGCTTTGTTATCGCGTTCTTTTACAAGTGCGGTAATCTTTTCTGGGTCATAAACGCCTGGTTCCCCGTCTTTGAAATACAAAGACAAGTCGATAGTGGCTGCACCACCTTGACCGCCACCATCAACAACGACATTAGAGGGTTGGTTGCCCTGTGTCGGTTCTATTGGCGTGTTCGTCGGTGTTGCTGGTTGGTTGGTCGGTTGATTGTTTTGTGGGTCCATCTTTTACTCCTTTCTCTATGAACTCGTCTACGCGATTTCTTATGCCTTGAATAAATTCAAGCACCCCCATATCGCGTATGGTTTTTGTATTATTGGGGTCAAGTTGTGGTTGGAAATGGGACGTATTCATAATGTCCTCAATCCAAATATTCAATAATTCTTTGGCTTGGTCTGTTCCAAAGACATAATAGTATAAAAAAAGTTCGTGTTCTTCGTTTCTTTCACTCATAGTCCGGGTACTCCTGTATCGTCTGCACCAGACGAACCATAAAAATTGTTCGTCGGTAATATGTTATCATTATGAATCGTGTATGTCAATAACCGCCACACACCCATCGATAAAGCGTCAAGAATGTTTGGCGATAAACCGCCAAGGCGTTTTTTGACAATTTCCTTACTATCTAACTGTATTGCGTGCGTATTTGTGCGCGCAAGTTCGCTTGGTTTGATAGTATGGGCACGACATTCGGCTTCAAATTGGGCTTTCTGGGTTTCGGTTAGTCCAATCAGTTTGATATTTCCTTTCATAAGACCATTGGCTGTTAGCAACATTGCTTCTGCCCTGGCGTTGAAATACGCGGATTTATCAACTGCTGCACCACCGAACGGAACGATACCTGACGTTGCCCACATTTCACGCGGTGCGCGCTGTGGCATTATTCCTAACCCGACGCCCTGTGAATCCCATACTTCCTCGTCGCAACGCTGGGACACACGATAATCACTTACCCTGCGACACAAAGCAACGGAATCTATGGATTCGTCTGTCAATATCTCGGCTTCGATAGCATAACCATCAAAATCACACCGAATAATAACAGAATTATCAGGACCACCAGCACCAACGTCGATTGCAAGAATAGACGTTTTGCGTTGGAACTTTGGATTCTTTGGTGCGAATGCGTTTGCGATGGCACGTTCTGAAAACACACGATTCGAACCACCTGTTGGTAAATATGCGACGTCGCGTGCCCAACCGTCGGGGTCTTCAATACGTTGACGTTCCAAACCGTCTTTGATGGACTTTTCCAACTTCTTATTGTCCATATATGTAACTTCGATAAACACAGCACCAAACGATTCGAATAGTTTTTTAACCCAGCGTGGGAAATCATTTGATAATGCGATAATACAGTCAAAGTGTCGAATCATTGTCAATAACGACGCTTTACCTGCGGTTTCGTTCCACTTTTCCAATTCCTCAATCATAAGCATATCAGCGGACGTTTGACGTGCTTTGGAATCGACTTTATTCAGGTATTCGATATAAATAGGTTCGCCTTGCGATAAAATACGAATCGGGTGGTCTGATTGACGCTGGAACTGTGTCGGTTCCTCGGCTTCCTCTAAAACCTTGTCCAACAACTGCATTGTATCTTTTGCACCATCGGACGTAATTGCAGCAATCATACCAGACGTTGCCCACCCATCAAGAATCGCACCCACTTGAAATCGAACGCCAAACTGGGAATTATGCGTTGCAATATAACCATCTGTTAAAAATAAGTGGTCTGGCGCATCTGTTGTTATGCAATACGCCTCATTATCGTTATCGTATTCAATACTGGTTATTCTTTTAGATAATTTTTTATATTCCCATTTATTTGCTTTTCTTGGTAAACAAAATGGGTTTTCTGGTGTTTTTATTCTTATTGTATAATTTTCTGTTTCCCGCCGTTTGTCTACATAATTGTGAATTTTTGCAAGTCCGCCCAATGAACGAACCAGTTCACAAATATCATTTTTTAATCTGGGGGCACTTGTTGAAAAACTTACACTACCATTTGATATTGAACCATCTGTATCCATCAAACCGCGTAATAATTCAAGTCTTTGTTCTATACTGCCCTGTAAATATATATCTGGTATGAATTTATTATGTCCATGAACTTTTAGTTTTAACTTTTCTAAATCTTTGTTATAACTATGTGGACGGTTTAATAAATCATAGCGAATACATTTGCCTTTTGGGTTTATATATTCTTTTGGTGCTGATAATTTATAGCCCAATGCTTTGATTTTACTATAAATTTCCATATCACAGTTTGATATATGTATATGTTCACCACACAAACTGCCATCACCAAGTAAAACCCCAAGAACATATGGGTGTATTGGTAATTCTTTTTTTGTAAATTCAACAGGTTTACATATTGGAATACGGAATTTATGCTTAAAACCTCCGTTTTGATGTTTTTTAGCAACACCGCTATTAATTAAATCTTGCGTTGTTTTTACTATTAAATTATCTTTGCTGGTATAGACAGACCACAAATGATTTAATCCGGCAATTACACTTGTTCCGTCATTAAAACTGACTTTATACAAAGGTTTTTTCCCTTGCGGAAAATGACCCGTGCAAGTATAAATTTTTCCATCAACACCAAATATTTTTGTTCCAGGCACACAATCTTGAATAAAAATATTACCGTTGGGGGTTTTTACATAAGCGTCCCACTGTAATTCTTTCCCAGAAAAACGCCAACCTTTGATTGCCAGTATAGGCAATGGTGGCATATTATCTGGGTCAACACCGCGTTCGCGTGCTTTTTTACGTGCTTCAAGTCCATTTAATAGCCACGGCACATACCGCAGCAATTTCTCTGGACAGTCCGCCATAACATCATTTACTGATAAAACATTAGTCATAGGCATTTTTTTCTTTCCTTTCTAAGTCAAGTTATTTTTAACGACCGACTCGGCTAGCGGTCATTGTTAAAAGGTATTTCGTCTGGCACACCCGATACATCTAAACTGGGTTCTGGGGTGTTGTCCTCTTTTTTAACGATTTCGCGTGGCAGCAATAAGATTTTGTTTTTCATTGCTTCCATTTCAGCACACAATTCTAAAAATTCAGATACAAACAAAGTAATCTTTTCCTCTGCGTCTAAACCTGCCTTGTCTTTGTATCTGCGTCTGATAACGACGTTACGATACCCTTGTTTGCCATCTTGACCCTCGTTCCACCAGGTCGATAAATGTCTGCCTATTGCGTAATTTTTAGCCATTTTTTACTCCTTTTGTTTTTTTTGATTATACTTCAAATGATTTGTGGCAATGTGGACAAATAACCGTTTCGATTTCAACTTCCACTGGAATACGTGGACGCGGTTTAGGCGGTTCCGCTTTCGGTGGATTTGTTCGTTCGAATCGGTCAATCTCTTTTTGTAATGTATTGGCTGCTGCAATCATTGCTGGCGCACTCCCAGAACGTGCGGCTTCCTCTGCCAACGCAAGAATAAAATCTTTCAAATCCTGTGGTGTTGGATTTGTTGGTAATAGAGGCATTTTGACGCGTCGTGGGCTTTCTTTTACAAATAGGTTGCCAGCCACAACTTCTTTTTGACGGTCAATATTGGCAGGTGGTTTTCCGACTGCACCTGGAATATGACCTTTTTTTAATGTGTATCTGGCGATTGACGCAGCCCTGCGCTTTTCCCTTTCCTCGTCTGATAATCTTGGACGTGCCATTATAAACCTCCGCGTTTTTCAATTTGTTTGCGAACTATTTCTTTTTCATACTCTGCGTCCTCTTTTGCTTTTTCGGCACTATCGCCTAAATGCCAAAAATACGCAAGAATCAAAGCGATAAAAAATCCAAACCAAAAATCAACCATTTTTTATACTCCGTTTGTATCTGTTATAACTTCTTGCGGTTGCCCGTCTTTGCTTTCTGTTCCCCAACGAATAAGAAAAACCGTTTTTATCACGCTTTGGCAATCCAGCCATTTCAAGAATCTTATGCTTTTTCAGTATTGCCTTGAAATACTTACGGACCGCTGCTTTTTGTTTGCTGGTTCGTGGTTTAATCCAAGATACTTGACCGCTGATATGTTGTGCACCAGCGTCCGTATATTCAAACCGTATTTCAGATTTGCAGCGTTCACACCGTAATATAACAGTATGCGTTCCGTATGATTCTGATTCAATTTTTTTCCATTTGTGGAATCCTAAAAAACAAAGTATTTTCAATTTTTTCCTCCTTTTTTTTGTTTTATTATTTGTATTAACAATTTTCCAAGATAGAGATTCGTGCATTTGAATTTTTTATATTTCCAAACAGAAAATCCTAACGCAAAGCGACAGTTATCAGTAATAGGTGTTTTTTCTATCGTCATCGCTTAATCCTTTTGTTCTGTTTTAATTGTTATACATTGCTTTTACCAAACGATATACGGTTCGGCACTCTTCTATTGTTCTTGTGTTGCCTGTGTGGTATTCATAACCCAACGCATCAGACAATCGCTTGTAGATTTTTTTGCGTGTTCCTGACGGTTTGTTGCCCTGCCACAACGGGTCAAGTATTTCGTGTATCTTGTGACGTGCGATTTTAAGTTCGGGTGTTGGAATACAACCGAACGCACGAATATTATGTTTTCTGCCGTCCGTTCCCATACCCCATTTTTTATGCGTGCCAACATAGTTTTTACAATGCGGACACCGATAAAATTTTAATTTATACAGGTCTGGACGGTGTGGGTATATGATGTTGCCACCGCACAATTCCGCTTCCACATAATCATTACAACCACAACACCACAATTTCATTTTACATCCTTTTGTTCTAAATATCGTTTTGTTGCATTTATTGCTTCGTGTAATAATGGTTGAAATTCGTAAAACATCTCAAACCTATTTTTTGTATCACTTTTATTAGCAAATTTATTTACTGCGTTTTCTAATTTTTTAATCAAATCAGTTTTCATTAAAACCGTTTCACTAAATGAATTACTCATCTTTTATTACCTTTATTTGTATTTTCCAACCACGCGGCAACGGTTGGTCTGCTATGAATTTAACGCCGTAATAGACAGCATCAGCATAAAATGTTTGAATCTGTCCATCTGATGTATAAGTAAGTGTAATATCACTCATTGTCACCACCTTTGGTTTGTATTAAATCTAAAAATCTCAAATATACCTTGTCGTCTTTAATAGCGGTGTCATCGCCACCAAAATTATAATACATTCCTGTGTTGCGACCACATAACGATTTGTTTATTTCCCAAAACTCTCTACCGTCCCTCGTGTCTTTCCACCTGTCTGCCAAAAAACACAATCTTTCCGGATGGGTACGGGCATCGCTTACAATAACCGTATCAAATGTTTGTGGCAAGTGTTCAAGATAATCCTTTGGTGTAAGACCATTTGATTCTTTATACCATTCTTCCATAGGAATAATTTTTTCACCAAGAAAGCTTGGCGCAAATTTTAATGGTTTTTCTCTTTTATAAATACGCCATCTGCCGTTTTCTGTCGTTTCAACCAATTTCCATTTTTCCATTTTATTCCCCTATTTTTCTACCTTTTTGCTGGCATTGGCAAAATGTTTTTTGCGATAGTTTCGCATATACTTTGTTCGTTTTTCTTTTATCTCTGGCTTTGTGGTATATTTTTTGCTTGCGTTGCGTATTTTTGCCAAACTCGCAACCTTTTCCCACATAAATTCTGTGCCAATCATACCTAAACTCTGTTTGCAATTTGGGTTTAAACAAGTGAAAGTATCATTAAATTTCATTGTTTTTAGTGTTTTATTACAGTATGGGCATCTCATTTTACGTCCTTTTGTTTGTTGTGCCAGTTTTGGGCGCACTACTGGCGGAGTGTTTGCAGGATAATACCAGCGGAAATAAATAATCAAAGACCCGCTACAATATTACCAGCCCTGTCACCTTACGCTCCTTTTTTTAAACCAATCCTAATTTTTGGCGTTCTATTTGCTCTTTTATTAAGTCCTGTAATCGTAATACTGTAAAGGCTTTACTAGAACTATTCATTAGAATTTGATATATTTCATCAATAAACGATTCTCTTTGTTCTAGTTTTTGCTCACAACTAAGCATTGTTTGCCTCCATAATTTTACGGATTGCATTTTCGATTTTTTTATTTCTTTCTATAATGCGTGCATCAGATAAACGATATATTAGTCGCCAATTTTTGCCATAACATACAATCCCAATTTGACGTTTTGTTATGCCGTTTTGTTTGGCAAATGTAAATAATCGTTCCAAAGGCGATATATGTAATTCGTTCATTTTTCGTCCTTTTTTTCTGGTTCATCATCGATTTTAATGGTTATTTTTATGCCGTGGCACAAAATAAACAGAATCAAAACTATTAAAATTATCAGTAATGTTTTCATTTGTTGGTTCCTTGTGCTTGTTTGTAATATGTTGGGTAATCAACACCATATAAACGCTTGGATTCATTGTTGAATACGTATGCCTGTCCCATCATATACAGTTTGTTATAGATTACTTTGTTGATTTCCAGTAATCTTTTATCGTTTCCTGTGTGGTTATGAGCACCGCAACCGCAACCTTTCTTACACAATGGAATAACCACGTTATCGCCATTGCCACGCAAGAATGGGTGGTGCACGTCAAGTTCTGTGCGTGGTGCAGGGCGTCCACAAATAAAACAGCGTTCCCCCCAGGTTCTAAATGCAACCTCCCTATAATCCTTGACGCGTTTTGCCATCTTGGACGATACTTTGCGAATCGGTTTTGGTTTCTTTGGTTTATATGTTCCATTCTGCATTTCAGCCAAACGTTTTTTGGACAAGTTATGCAAACTAGACCCAAATTGTTTTTTGCGTTCAATCATATTATTTACTCCGTGCATGTATAAATTGACGTTTTTTACCAATCTTTTTAAGGTTCGATACAGATTTATTTACGTATTCCAGTAATATCGGTGCACGTTTGTCGATTTCATCTATATATTCCTGTAATTCGTCCCTTGAAAAACTGAATATAAACACTTGGTCGTCCAGTTCTAAACCTTGACATAATTCAGGCGAATATACAACATAATCATAACAATCAAGACCATCAACCCACATTGCAAAGGCAATTTGTTTTAAGTGGTCTGGGTCGCCAACTTCCTCAATCAGGCGTTGTGCGTTGTCTGGTTCTGGGCATTTGATTTCAATTCCCATATTTTCGTCCTCAACAATTCCATCTGGCGAAAAACCAAACCAACCGCTGCAATGTTCCACAAATCCACATTCTTTTACTTCGAATCCTGTTTGTGATTCGTATAATTCACGAGCACGTGGTTCTAACTGCAATCCACGAGCAACAGAATCTTTTAATGCCCAAGCGTCTTTGTCTGCCGGACGTTCAAAACTTGTAAATCTGTCTGTCAATACACGACGACATACTGCCTTGGCTGTTTTACCAAGAACTTCGTCTTTGCTGCGTGAACTGGACAACATATCGGCTGCCTCGGACGCTGTGAATTTACCACGACGGACCGCTAACCATTCAGGATTTGTTTGTATATCAAACGTTCCTGCGTCCCCGTAGAAATGTTGGCGAAGTTGCCAGAAATGGCGATTTTCACTTTTCATTGTATATTACTCCTTTATAAACTTAAAATGATTGCCTTTTACGGTTTTTGGTGTATAAAAACCAGTTTTTGTTGCTTTGTTTTTATATTTTAATTTATTTAAGACAGCACTTATATATTTCGGACTTGTTTTTAACTCTTTCGCTGCTTCTGTTATAGAATTATATATTTTGCCTGTTTCAATACATTGAACTTTTTTACTGTTTTTGTTTAATCCAATATCGTAAGCGTGTTTAATGTTGTTAGAAGCCGATACCCATTCTAAATTATCGGCACAACAATTAAATTTGTTTCCGTCTTTATGATTTACTTGTGGCAATACATTAGGATTATCAACAAACGCCATCGCAACTAACCTATGCAAATAAACCCATTTGTTTTTTCCGTTATTATGTAATCCTAAGTGATAATAAGTTCCCCATATATGCGGTTTAATAATTTTTTCTTGAAAAACAAAATCTCTAATATAACCATATCTAGTTTTTCTTGTGATGGTATGTTGTAATCTTTTAACACGACCAAGATTAGACACTTGATAAAGGTCCGCAAATTCTTTTATATAAACAGGTTTCCAAATTTCTTTCATAGTTTTATTATACCCCCTTATAATATAATGTCAAGAATTTAAGTTTAACGGTTTGATACAACCGCCTAAAATCTTTTCTACACGTGCAATCTGTTCTGGTGTTGGTTTAGAACGTGGCTTTTCAAGTGCTTTACTCTTTTGATATTCCAGTTCTTGCTCTTGTCTATGCTTTTCAACATAGTATTCCCCGCGTGGTTTGACCCAGTCCGTATCGGCTGGCAAGCGTGGGTATTGTAAATTACAAACAATTTCACGCAGCACGTCATTTATATTGTCTGCTGATAACCAATCTTTCTGTTCGTCCCAGGTGCACGCACAATAAAACGCGAACTCTGGGGCAGTTGTCCGAATCGAATTACGAGCCAGATATTTTTTCATAGCATCAACAAAGAATGCAGGTGCGGCGGCGCGGATTCTGTCCGCCGGGTTCGTTTGGTCTATGTCGTCGTATGATTGTAATTCGCGCATATTGTTCGTCCTTATCTTTGGCGAGGGCTGGTAATACAGTTTGCCCGTATCCCTCCGTTTGCGACCGGATTATCGGTTTATCTCGCAAAATTGCCGACTATCTGCCTTCTTATGTATATATATTATAGTTAACATTTTTATAATAGTCAAGTGTTATTTTTCATAAACTGGATTTTTTTCTATCTCTTGCAATCTTTCGACTTCTGGCTGGTAAATCTCTCTCAATTCCGATTCGTTATCACACGGACCAAAGTGTAATTCACGATGGGTCCAGTTTGCAGCGATAACATGGCGGTTGTCCCGACTACTGTTCTTATTATTTCTGTGTGGCGTAAATTCGTCATAATGTATATCGCCACACCAACCTTGCTTTCCCATCGGTGTATCTATGGGTCTATAAAACACACCATAACGCAAATTTTTTATTTTCATTTCCTTTCCTTTTGGTTGTTGTTTTATTCCTTTTGTTCTACTACTTTCTTGTAATTTTTACTTTGTCGCATTTGTCGCATTGCCAAATTGTATAATGATGCGAATTACGATTATTTGATTCGTCATATTCGGTAAAAAATACCCATTTGTGCAAACAAAATAATTGTTTTAATTTCCACCACATCATTTAATCCTTTTGTTCTAGTGCTGTTATTTGTTCTAGGGTTTCGTGTGCTAAACACTCAATACTATAATCACTGCAACAATCTCTTGCTATTTTCAACGCATCAATAGCGACATCAAGTTTCTTCTTTGTGTCTGCAAATGCTTTCCATAATGAACTTGTGCCAACCCAAGTAAGACTTGTCTGGGGGCAATCATAATTTTCACAAAAATACTCATCTTCTATACGATGTGTTGGCTGTAATGGTTTGTTGCAAAACGGGCAAAGTAATTTATCTGTCATTTTACATCCTTTTGTTCGTGTTCTATCGTTGTGTCTTTGACTTGTAAATCATACATCTTAAAACTATCTAAAAAGTTATATAAAGCATTACGCATATCATCAGCATCAAATATATCATCTGTTGGTTGATAATAAAAACTAACTTTTATAACTCTGTCTTTATCTGTTATCATTGTTCTTCCTTTTGTTCTAGTGCTGTTATTTGTTCTAGTGCTTTTGATAAATCTGTGTGTAGATTCATTGCCATAACATCAACAAGTGGTTCTTGGTTGCCCAGATATTCTGTTGCGTTTTTAATCGCATCAACAGCGACATCTAATGCCTTGCGTGTGCTGTCTATTTCTTGTTTTAGGTCTATAACTTTTTGCCAAAGCATTTCTGTCCCGACCATATCAAAACTTTCTTCACAATGTTCATTTATGCAATTGCAAAGCAGGTCATCATATTGTAATTTCTGCTGACAGAACGGACATTTAAGTTTACTCATTGTTGCCACCTTTGGTTATGCGTTGTCCAAGTTTAATTTCCCAACATTTATCCAAACCCAAATCATTCGGTTCGGTGGTTATATCGATATAATCTCTTATTTTAAATTCCATTGTTTTGTTGGTATAACCACGATGGAACACAACGGACGAATACCAATTATGTTGTAAATTCGGTCCGTGTATATTTGTTATGTCTGCCCAACCACAAAATCTTTTATTCCAATATGGTGTGCACGCGCGATATTCACTTGTCTTTTCGCCAGATTCTATTTTATCATACCATTTACTTTTTAATACCAAATGTAAAGTTTTACTCATTTGTTTTTCCTTTCATAAATTTATTAAATTCACGGGTTGTCATATACTTTATAACCACCTGCCTTTCTAACTTATCAGGTTCCATAAATTCAAAAACAACCCTATGAGTTTTACGCATTATAAACCTGCCGCACGTCTATACATAGCCATCAGTTCGTCCTGTTCGTCCAATTCGTCCGAATCCAATTTACGCAATTTAACAATCTCTTTGACGTATTTTTTATCGAATCCAGCGAACTTTGCCTCGTCTAAAACCTCTTTCAAATCAGCTTCGATGGCGGCTTTGTCCTCGTTCAATTTTTCGATTCTTTGAACGAACGATAATAATTGTTGGCTGTCCAATCCAGCGGTTGGGTTTGTCATTACTAAATCAGGTGCATTTTCCATTTTTAATCCTTTTCTATTTTTGATTTTGCAAGTTTTTTAATTTGTTCTATTTTGTGTTCGCAATCTTTGCATACACCAACACAAATGTCCTCCCCACGGAACCAACTTATCTCAAATTCAAATACTGAATTGCATACGTTTTTCCCGCAAAGTTCGCATTTTCTGTCTTTCCAGTATGGGTAATTTCTGGCTGCATATTTTGAACCATACATATTTCCACCTCTTAAAATCCTGTTACAGTGGCAATCGCCATTGGCGTATTACCGATTAAACCCAGTAATTCCTTACGCATTGAATCAACCGCCAAGAATCTATCTTGATTCAAGAATGTTGTCGGGTGTGCCGTAAAACATTCTTTTGATGGGTCTTTTTTGGTAATTTCATTACGGATTCGTGCATACATAGCGGTCCCATTCAGTATCTGTTCTGGTGTGGAACCGCGAATAACCGCGTTATTGAATGCTTGTTTGACCTTTGCTTTGGAACCGACTTTGCGTGGGTATAAACGCCAAAATTCAGCAAAGTAATCATTGGTTACAGCAACCGCGTCGGTGCTTTTACCTGTCCAGTCATTACAAAATGCATCTATTGTTTCGGGACTTACTTCGTAATTATTTTGTGGCAGTGTTCGCAAATATGACAACACTTCTGAAATCCACGCTTGCAATTCTGCTTTGGTGGCTTTTTCAAGCGACTTGTAATTATATTGTTTTTTCTGCATATTTTACTCCTTTCTGTGCTTTATTTGTATTCTAGTATAAAAGATGTTACTATCTGCTGGAACTCTTGCAAATATTTTATTGGTAAATTTTCAGCAATAAACCCAACTTTATTTGTGGATTTAGAAAAAGCCCAATACCAATCGCAAGATTTATGACGAATCTTGAATGAGTTATAACATTTTTCCCAAAAAGTTTTATAATCCTCACCATGTTCAAAACAATGTTTTCGTACCATATTTGATATATGCGCGCGTAAATTTGCTTTGTTTCTTTCGTCCACGTGTTCAGTTTTCATATCTTCCAACAGTGCAAATTTTTGATTAAACAATTCCCTAGACGCTGTTTGATTGCGTTGATTTGTTTCAGCAACCGCAATTTCCACAGCATCTTTAACGGCTTTTTCCACAACTTGACGAACCGCATCTGATAATGAAAATTGGGGTTGAATTGTTGGGTTGGCAACCGCAAGGGCTTGACGCTTTGCAGCAGCCCAAAACGCCGCTGTTTCTTTAATAAGATAATCGCGCACTGCGTCTGCTATCGGGGTTTGTATTTGCATACATATTTTTTTTGCAAATTCAACACGCAAATAAGCAGATGTTGTATTGCGTTTTTTTCCAACAATTTCGCGTTCGTTCCAGTCTATATTTTCAAATCCGCACGATTTCCATTTCGCAATAGAACGCGCACGATGTGATTTAGCCAATCCCAACGCTTCGTATAACTCCTCCGCGTAAATCAATTTTTTACGACAGTTTTCTAATTCGCCTGTTTGTTCGTTGCGCCAAGGCAATTCTGGGGAATCATTATGAATCAATCCAGACATGCTTGTAATTGATATTTTTTCTGCCGGTAAAGTTTGTTTTTTCTTTTTCATTATAACCTCACAATTGCTGCGGTTAAACCATAAGATATCGCAGTTTGGATTAAACGCCTGTTTTCTGGTGTATCAGGCAAATAATCACAAATGCTTTTTCCGTTTATATAACCAACAACTTTAATCATTTTAATAACCTTTATTCATTATACATTCATTGGCTTCGGCTTCTGTTGCGAAATTTGGGTCTGGTTCGAACTTTGTAATAATATCAACAGAATTACCAAGTTGCTCTAACCTAATTTTTAACCCGTCTAATTTTTCGCACATATCTAAATAATCCTTTGCTTTTACGCCAGATACCAAACAGCAAAGACATTCGTTGTTTTGATATAAAAACGCTTTATATCTATCGCCCTCGATAAAATGTTGCTCTTGAACTATTTTAATAATCATATTTACACCTTTTATTTATTTAATAAGATTTGGTCGATACGCGCTTCGCAAGCAACCAACAATTCATCACTTGTTGATTGAATCGCGTCTGCAACTTGATTTTCACAAAAATTATTAGTGTGTTGAATTATATAAGTTAAACGATTCGCATGAACACATTCACGCCAAAACAACACTGTCGTTAAAATAACGATTATAATATAAAGTTTAGTTGTATATCTCATTTCAAACTCCCTTATAGTTTGATGGAATCCTGATAAGGGCAGGATTCCAAACTTTTTAGCCCCCTTATGACCTTTATGTATACATATTATAACATACATTTTATAATAGTCAAGCGAAAAAATAAAAAAAATTCCCCAGTTAAAATGAGGAGAGAGAAACTGGGGGTTTGCACAGAAAGCATGAAAAAACATGAAAAAATTTGCTTCATATATAATATGACACAGACCATCATATAATGTCAAGTGGTTATTTCCAAAATGGAAAAAATCGATAAATGTAAATTATCTTTTACGTATTCCTGGTATAATGTAAAACATAATTTCAAAATATGTTAAAACTTTATAGTTATTTTTGCGATATGTTAAATAATTATAGTTTTTTTAACATATTGACGACTTATTCCATATTTGAATCCATCATACATTCCATATATCTTTCCATACGGTTTTATGCCATTATTTCTATCAAAAATATACTTTTCCCAGATTTCCAATATGTCCAGACCTTATTTTTGATAATAATGATTTTTATTCCTGATTCTTATAGTATAAAAAAACCCAATCGGCTTCGTGTCCGTTCATTTTGCGATTGCGGTAATCCGTCGATTACTGATGTTAAAGCCCTTTATCGTGATTTCGGCTTCTGGAATCTCGCCTACTTTCCGCCTAAATTGCTTTAATATAATATCGTCATAATATCAAATTAAAGCAATTTTATGTTGACAAAACCAAAAACACACTCTAAATCCCTTGGTGTATTTGGTTTTGCTTATTTTGTCAACCTGAAACCCGCGGAATTCTGGAAAAACGCCAACCTTGGCGACAATAACCCCGCGGATTCCTTGAAAATCGCCAACCTTGGCGATTATAAATTATTCCTCAGCAATCTTCAATCTGTTAAAGAATATACGCAATATATCGTTCGTGGTTGTGTCGCCACCGTCCAATCCGTATTGTCTTTTAATCTTACGACCGATGCCTGTTTTTGGCAATCCAAAATCCACATTTTCCAAACCGATGTCCGCTGGGTGCATCGCTGCGATAGTATAACGCGCTATTGCTGGAACTGCTGTATTGATACGATTATACCCCAGATTTGCAATAAATCTTGTTCCTTTGGTGTATGGGGCTTGTTCTATCTGTGCCGCTTGTTGATAAGATTCCGCTAAATCTCCTACCAAAGGTATATCGTTCAGTGTTCCGGCTACACCAAGCCCTTTTCCGGTCATTAAAGACGCCATGACACGCATTGGAACCGCCGCGATACCAAATGTATCAAGTTTAATCCACGCTCCACCAAAGATTTTTATTGAATCATAAGGTTTATTCGGGTCGTATTTGTGTGGTGCTTCATAGGGCGGCTCATAGTCCGTCATCATAGCAATCGCACCAAGCGCACAACCTAATACAAAATACCCAACATCCAAGGTATCTTGAACAGACCAATTTTTCCAATCGCTTTTTATTGCGTGATTTGCGACTCTTATCGGGGCGGCGATTGCACGTGCGCCTTGTTCCACGATGTTCGCTGGTGTTTTGACAAATGGTGCTAACAATGTTCCCAATTCGGTTTTATATCCAAATATAGTTAAATTGTTCAAAGCATCACGACCTTTTTTCAATGCTGTTGATAATACTCCTGTCTGTTGAAATACTGCTGTCTGGGCTATTACAACTGCTTCTTGATGCGCTTTGTATGCACGACTGTCTTTTGGATTATCTAAACGCTTGTAAAGTCTAAATAATTCTGTTGGACTTTCGCCTGTTTTTGCTGCGTCTGCGGTGGCAATACGATTTAATGCATCAACATATACTTGGACCTTGAACCAGTTATCTTCTTTACCCAATAAATCCATTGAAAAGTTTACAGCCTTTGCGCCTAAACCTCTACCCTCGCGTGGATTGTATTGTTCACCATGTAATAATGTTGGGCTTGTTGGGTCCATCATACCCGCTAAACTTACCAAATTAGAATCGTATAATGCACGCAAACGCTTTTTTTCTGCATCCACTGCGCTTTTTGATACTTTCCCTTTCCCATATTGAATTTCGAGTGCAGCCTCGACCACAGCATAGTTTATACCCGTTCCCAAGATATTCACGCTATGCGTATTGATGTTATACAACATTGCTTTTGGATACCACGAACCAATCAATTTTGAATACCAAGTTGCAGGTACATCTTGGTCGGCAACAAACATTTGCCATTCGCGGATTTGTTTTACTGCTGCTTGTGCTTCCGCTAAATCGTCTGAATTGACTGATTTAAGGGCTTTTTGTGCTTTTTCTGATAATTCCATAGTTTTATTTATGGTATTTATATCAGGTTCCGCTTTCAACTTTTTGCGAATTTCACGATTTGCCCATTCAGTAAATACCTCTCTTTCGCCTGATTTGATACCGCGACCACGACGCAAATCCTCTTGATTCAATTGGGTTGCTGTTTCCCCACCGAATTTAAGGGTTGCCTCTGCTAACATTTGCTTTATCAGCATTTCGCGTTTATCTGTATCAGGTGCTGTATTCAATATCTTTGCCGCGTGTTCTTGTATAAATGCGTCAATATCAGCATTGAATGTCCGTCTGGCTTTGTTTAGGTTGCGTGTGCCTGCATATTTAATCGCTGCTTTTGCTTCCATGCCGTTTCTTATACGGTCCATTGCAACGCGATAATATTGGAAATTCATATCATTTGATAAACCTGGGGTTTTACCAGCCAATGATACTGTTTCAGCCAGGTTATGATACAATTCTGCATATTCTGGGTCGCCTTGTTTGTATTCCTCCATCAACGCACGAATCAAGATAGCCCTATCAACTCCTGTATCATTTTGAACCAGTGCAGGATTGCCAAAAGCGATTTCGCGTGCATGTTCTGGTTCTTTTTTAAGATAATCGCGCGCTACTTGGAACATTCCCTCGCGTGTGTTTGTTCCACGCCCTGGAATCAAATAGGACACAATGTTCTTTTTCTTTTCTGCCGGCGGTTCACTCAATTTCAAATTATCTGGTTTGGATTCGATTTCAACCTCGGCGGCTGCGGCTGCGGCGCGTTCACTCAAAGGTGTTGATTCCATTGCTTCGGTTGTTTGGTCTGTGCGTGCGCGTTTTAATCTATCGGCTTCTGCTGTCATTTCGGCTTCACGCGTTTTCATAACTTCTGCTGTTGATGGAATTATACGACCATCTTGTTCGCCATTTGAATTTTCCATCATTAAAGGCGAAGCGTCGATGGACGGCAATGTTCCATTTGCATACCACGCATTAAACCATTCAACAGCATATTTATCAAATATAGGGTTTATAACTTTCCCCTCGGAATTGATATAACCTATGTCTTGGAATGATTTGTATTTTGCAGGAACCCAATTAAAGAATGCTGTCATTGGTAATTTTATTCCCTCTGGCACTCTTGCCATTCCAAAGATATATGATTCGGTCATTGACGCAAACATTTCTTGTTGGTCGCGTGTCAATGTATCTTGGTTCATACCAACGCCCAACATTCTAAACATTCCCATCGCCTGTGCCATAAAATCAGGATTATTGTTATATTTGCCTGATTTAACCAGGTTGAATATGGTGTTTGCCCAGTAATGCGACATTTCGTGTGGCAATGTTCCAGTATTAGAACTGCGTCCCAAAACAATTACTTCAAGTTCTGGGTCATAAAATCCATTGACTTTGCGTCCCTGGAATAATACACCCCCAACTGAATTTTCAATGTTGCGAATACCTTGTTGTAAATTGTCTGTGCGTTCAACTTGCAAACCAAGGTCTTTTAATTTTTGTGCCATTTCGTCGTATGACGAATCGTCTGGCATTACTGCACCAGAAAACTCGGTCAATAAAACTGAACGTTGTGGTTTCGCTTCAAAGTAATAACGCACAACTTCTTTGGTTGCCTTGGCAATATCGACACCCTCTTGCAATAATTCGTCTGGGTATTTTTCTTTGTTTGCCAATTCATAGTTCAGAACGCTTTGCAATCTTTCTTTTGTTGGATTGCCACTTGCAGCCAATGTTCCCAAAGCCCTAAATGCTGCTTCTTTTTGTTCCATCGAATTTGTGAAATCCGAATCGGACATAAATTTATTTGTGAAATCCTGCATTCTTGCACCAAGTGCGTCGGTCAATTCGGCTGCGTCTTTCTTTGTTTTAAGATTCTTTGCTGCTTCTTTGATACCTTTGATTGACGTAAATCTTGTGGAACCAGCAGAGATTACTTTACCAACACCATAAACCAATGAATTTTGACCGTTCACTGTGCCTGCTTTTAACATTGCTTTTGTTACGTTTTCAAGATTCCAGTCAAGCAATTTTTTACCGACTTCGACTTTTGGCGAACCTAACATTTCCTCAATTTGTGATTCTGCCCATTTCTGATAATTTTGGTCGTTGTTTGCATATTCGTCCAAGATTCTACCAAGTGCACTTGTATCGACTTCGGTTTCGCCTATATTTTGTGCATATTTTTTGGTTTGATATAAAATACTGTCCATACGATTAAAATTACCTGAATAATCCTCTGGGTAATCACTTAAAAATGTTTCCCTGTATTCTTTCGTATATTTACCGTAATCAGTGCGGTTTATCAAAGCACGTGCAGCGTCGGTTACTTTTTTTATAACCTCGTCCATAGGTGCCATCGAATCAACGTCTTTTAATGCGTCGATAAATTCTTGGTCTGGGTGCAATCCCCAAATATCGTCTTTGTTGACTGAACGTGTTGGAATATCTATTTTTTTACCCAAAACGTTTTCAACATAATATAGTTTTGCACCTCTGGACCATTCGAACTTTTGCACTGCCTGTTCTGGTCTTGCTGAATTTTGTGCATAATATAACACTTCGCCCAAGTTTGCTTCGTCGTCTGCTTTTACAAATGTGCTTTTGAATTTATCACGGAAAGCATTTGCCGATTTGGTCTTTGCCTTTGGGTATGTTTTGAACGGCATTGTTGGCGACCAAATATCACGGTCATAAACACGATTTGCTGATTTGGCTGGGTCGATAATATCTTTGTTACCAACCAATGTAATTGTGCCAAAATCAGTCAAAGGTTCATTTATACTTGAAATCGCTATTGACGGTGCAGCCATTCCACCAAGGTCAAGAACCTTTTGCAGATTACGCAGCGATATACCGTGTGTTACAACAAGATTTCTTTCCTCTGTTTGGAATAATTGACGTGGTGTCGATGGTTTATACAAATCTTTTCCTGATGGAACTTTTGCACCAGGTTTAAGACCGACAACCGAACCGTCCAGCAATACAAGTTTCGATGGAACTTCGTTTTTATCAAGTATCAAGAATGAATCTATGCCATTGTTGCGTGCGATTTCAATGTCGTTTGCGTCTGGCATACGATTAAAGAATGTTGGATTTGATACGTTGACTGGTGTTTCCCAAGGCAAGTTTCTTACTGCACTGGCTGTTGACGTATCGTCTGCAAATAATGACGGTTGTACTGTGTCCAGTAAATCCATCTGATTTAATTGTGTTGGTGCTGTCTGGGCACGTGTCAAGAATACCGCTTTCATATCACGGCTGGTTGCTGCACCATCTTGAAATTCACGTGGGAATGCCAGCGTCAAAGTTTCAGCAAGCAAATCCCCTCTGCTTTGTTCCACTGCCAGCGGTTGTCCAAACATATCGACCTGACCGATATTTTCCTGATTGGTTGTCGCTTTCTGGGTGTATGTGTCAAAAAATTCAGGTAATGTCAAACCGACCTGTAATCTATCTGCACCTGTTCCCTCCCAGGTTTTTGTATTCTTTCCAAAATTCAACACATACAACAAAGCGTTTTCATTGAATAAATCAGGTCTGCCATCGTCAATTTCAACCTGTGATATTGCAAATGCAAAATCTGCTTGACGTGAAATTTGTGGCAACCGTTTTAATGCGTTTGCTAAATCTTGACGCAAACCAACATCTGGATATTGGTTTTCTAATGACATCAATTGCGGTA
This sequence comes from uncultured Alphaproteobacteria bacterium, assembly GCA_937900435.1. Lineage (GTDB taxonomy): Bacteria > Pseudomonadota > Alphaproteobacteria > Rs-D84 > Rs-D84 > Enterousia. Next base: position 15,094 of record CALCEG010000006.1, on the reverse strand, counting down.
TTGACTGATTCAATGCACTTTGAATCTTTTGTGTGATTCCACCCATCAAATACAATTCCTCGTATAATTCGGTATCATTATTCAACAACCACATCATTAAAGCGTCATTATATCTGCGGTCCAAAGCAACTTTATTTACGCGGTCATTTGCCAAAAATAAACCCTGGCGTGATTCGATTGGAATCTTATTTAAGAAATCCGTTACGCCTGTTGTGCCTTTCAATAACTTTGCGTCTTGTGCGGCTTGGCTGGCGTTATCAAATGCAGACGTTGCCGATACATTACTTGCGTCTGCAACTGCGATTTGCTGTTCTGGTGTCAAATTGTGCATAACGCGGACCAAGATTGGGTCTTTTATGCCTGTCAAATCTAAACCAAGTGATTCAAGGTATTTATTGTATCTGGCACGACCTTTTTCGTCCGTCATACGCAATACTTCATAACGACCATTTCCAGCAATCACTTCGCCTTTGTCATTGACAACTGGTGCGCCGTTTTGAGTGTTATACGCAATTCCAAGGTTTTCAGGTTGAATCTTTGCTGCCCTGGATTGCAAGATTGACACGTCGGTTCTGCTTCCACGCTGTGCCCGATTCTGCAATTCTTTTAATGAATAATTTGTATTTATATCTTGACCTATGTGGGACGCAATAACTTCGTCCATAGGAACCACTTTATATTCAACTGGTAATTGCTTATCGCCAACATAAACAAACGGTTGACCGTCCAATTTTTCACGTATTTGTGTTGTTGGTTCGCCACTGGACATTTGCGATATATCTATATTTGCGATTGTTTCTGATACGGCTGGGGCTGTACTGGCTAAAACTTCTGCATCCAATCTGGCTTTTCCAGCACGAGTCCGGCGCGCCAAATTCAATCTGTCGCCAGTCAATTTTTCATAATATTTTTGCAACAATTCAATTTGGGTATTTAATGTGCGTTTGGTTTCTGGATTGCCTGCACCAGTCCGCGCCAAAATATTTAACCGTTTGACCTGTTCTTTCTTTTCACGGATTCTATTTGCAATAACTTCCGCAGAACCAAGATTCATTGGTTTTAAGTAAATCGCATTGTCAATAACATCAATATCTGCCAATTGCAACAAATCTCGCGTATCAATACCGAATTTATTTGACATATTAAACAACGGTCTTACGATATCGTCCGCGTTGTCTGCTGCATATTTTTCCAAGTCAATTTCTGGGTGTGTTTCTTTCCAACCTGCATTTTCCAAAGCGATAATGACTTTATTTTTTAATCCTGTCCATTGTTCGCCATAGTGTTCGCGTAATTGAGAACGAGTATCGACTTCTTGCAAGATTGATTTTTTCGCGTTATCAATCATGTCATTTGTCATTTCGTCCGCTTCAACATCAGTAAAACCTTGTGCGCGTAATGCTTTGTTGATGCGTAATTTATTCACTTGATACATTGGAATACTGAACGCACCGCCTAAAATGGCACCATAAACAGCATTTGTTAAAGCGTCTTTTAAGAACTCCCCGCCTGTGCGATTGTTCTTACCTGCCATATTTTCAAACAAGAACTTAGAACCCTCTTGCAAAAATTCCTCGGCACCCTCGCCCGCAGCGGATTTTAGTATTTGTGTTCCAAGTCTGCTTGCAAATGTATTTTTAGCCGCACCAGTAAATAAATTTTCAACACCGAGTTTAGTTTCAATATAACCAGATATAATACCGTGTAATGCAGCGTATAAAGCGTCCTCGCGATTATCATAACCGCGTAATGTTCCGCCGTTTTCATCCATTGCTTTTTCTGCAAATTCTTGGGATATATCACTGGCTTCTTGTAATCCTGCCAGCGCACCAATTCCGGCACCCCCAGTCATCAAACCAACAACACCAAGCGATAATACTTGCAATGCACCAGAGCCAAGCGGACGCACAAGCGAATCGGCACCGCCTTGGGATTGCACGATAATGTTGCGTAATCTTTCCTGATTGGCAACATAAGAAGTGGCAGAATCCATTAAACGAACCGCTTCGTCCTCTGTCATGTTCGGCCAGACGTGCCCATTAAACGCGCGATAAACCATACCGTCAAATTTGGCGGGTTGCATTTTCATTTCTTGAATAAAATCACCTGCGCCTTTTGCTAGATTTCCCCAAAAATGCGTGGTTATATCGCCATTAGCGATTCGGGTCAACCCCTCGATAGAGTCCATTTTTAGACGATATGTTTTTAACGCATCGTCCATAGACATTGTGTGTTTGCTAGGTGTTTTTTCGGCAGTATTTAACTGTGATGGCAACACAGGGTCAAATTGTGGGTCATCATCAGGGGTTATGCTTTGGGCTTTTGCAATTGCATCGTCCAATGAAAGCGTTTGGTCTGTTAAAAAATCTTTTTCCATATTAAAATACCCCCTCTACTGCTATGCCGTTTTGAGTTAAACCTTTGTATTCAAACATAGACCCGCCGATTTGGGTATATGCTTTTTTACCGTTTGCCAGTGCATTTTCAAGTCTAGCAAATTCTTGACGTGGAATCCAATCACTATATTTCAAGAAAATCAATTCTTTGTTTGCATCGTGTTTTAATTGCATTGCTTGTTCGTGTTGTCCTGCTTGTTCCAATGCGACAATTTGTGCAGAATAACGACCCGCCAATTCATTTAAGGCAGTTTTGGTTTGGTCTGTAAATTCTGTTCTAACATTCCGCAAATAAGGATTTGCCCATTTATTTAATTCCAAATCTTTTAATTCTTGTTCCATTTGTCTTTGTGCCATTGGATTTGGATTGTTTGCATATTTTGCACGAATCGATTCGGCGGCACTTTCCACGGATTTACGATAATCATTGTTGGCACCACGCACAATTTCACTGAAAAATGAATCATCGTTCATATTTAAGACATCAGCAAAGTTTTGGTCGCTAACAACACCAGATAACGCACGACGCAATATTTCGGTTTGTTCGTCCCCAAGTCCGTTTCTGTGCATTTGTGCAATATTCATATCAACTTTTGCTGCTGTTTGTAATAGGTTGTCGTTATAATCGGGTGCACCAGTGTCAGTTGAAATTGCATTTTGTAATTCTGCCAATCCCGCAAGAAATCCTTGATTTTGGTCTGTAAAGAATACTTTATCAGGGTCGCCTTTCTTTCCTGCTTCCTTGATAGCCTTGTCAATTGTATCTATGGTTTCTTGTTTTAATGTGCCGTGAGATTTAATATCTTCCCATACAGCAGGGTCAACTTTCGATATACGCGATGCTTCAAAAAAATCTTGGTCGCGCATTTCGATTTTATCTTTCATATCAAATGCCTTGATGCGGTCCGTTATGATTTTATCTTGTTTGTCATAAGATTCAAAACTAACCCCTGTATTTTCCATATATTTCTTTTTGTCTTGGAAAACATTATTATAAAAATCAACCAATCCGTCTTTTGGCAGGCTTTCGATATTTGTTCTAAAAGCGTCCATCATACCAAATTCGCCTTGTTTCAATGCGTTGCGTTCGGTTGCTGTGCCGATAACATAATTTCCGCGACTGTTTTTGACTTCGGCTAAATTTGATAACTGTTTACGTGCGGCATCAAGATTTTTCTTTGCTTGAATTACTTGATTTTCGTCTTTGTTTATCAAACCGTCGTAAATCATTTTTTGCAATCCGGCAACCCCAAGCGGTGTATCGCCAGTTAAAGCATCTTGCATTATGCCGATTTTTTGTTTTTGCTCTGCATCGAAAGCGTCCATTTGATTATTTTTAATCTTGGTTTGAAATGCAGACGCTTTACTTTCAGCACCTGCACGCAATTTACGCGCCAAGGATTCAGGTAATTTTTCTGTTGCTTTCAATACCCCCGATTCAACCATTTCATTAAATCTGGCAAGATTATTTGGATTTTGTTCGTATGCTTGGGTTAAAATGTCATTTACAAGATTCGCGTGTCCCAAAGTCCAGTTTTCAACAACAACTTTATCAAGTGCAGTAGTGGCTGTTTTTGTAGCATCACGAACCACAGAACCATAACTTGTCGGCTGTAAAGGTTGCAAAATAGAACCGCGCGATAAACCGATATTTTGTTTTTGGTAAAGTTTTGCCATATTTTACTCCCTAGACTAACATTAAAGCACCAGTTGCCACAGCACCAGCACTACTTAAAATTGAATTTATCGTTGTGTCTATTCTGGCTTGTTTTGCTGCTCTAACACTTCTTGCATATTGTAAATCAAGTGCTGCCTTTTGTAAAGAACTCTCTCTTTGCATTTTTTCAATATCTTGTCCCAAATCCATTGCGCCCTTGGTTTTATCGCCAACAATCGCTTGGGAAGAAAGGTCGACATTTTTTGCAGCCGCCATAACGTCAAGATTAGCCATATTTTCTTGCAAGTTTTCAGTTAAAGCCGATGTAGTATCCGCGACATTTGTATCAATAATTTTCTTTTGGGTTTCGTATTGACTCTTTGTTGCTTCGGTATCTTTGACTAATTTATGCGCTGCACTTATATCTAAAATACTTCCGGCAATACCACCAGCCGCAGTCAATGTCGCCGATGCAACTTTTGCCTTTCCTGCCATATCAATATATCTTTGCCAATCTTTTGAATCGTTGCCAGTCGTTCCCCATATTGCGCGGAATTTTCCCAATTTTTCAACATCAAACATAGAATAAGCACTGGACGCGTCAATAGTTGTTGTGGGCGCGGATTCTGTAATTGTCGGTGTTGTTGCAGGTATGCTGGTCTTATTTAAAGGTGTGCCCTCTGGAACTGACATTAGTGCACCGCTTGCGGTTTGTACAGTCATTGGGCCTTTGGTCTTTGGTGCCAAATTCGGTAATAATTCCTGTTTTGATGAATTTGGAATCAAAGTCATATTTGGCGGAGTCGGTCGTTGAACCGATGACATTAAATTATTCATTGTTGAATAAAAATCGTCTGTTGTGTATGTCAATGCCATTTTTACGCCTCTATTTCAATTTCTATCGATAGTATTTCGACTGGATATATGTCGTTCGTTATGTGGAATCTTGCGTCGCGCGTTGGACGGATTAAACGACGATATTCAGCCAAATTGTCTTTTACCCAACTTGCCGATTTGTTTTCGACTTTCAAATAATCAGGGTTAGAATCAGTTGTCAGTGCCAAACGAATCGCTGTGATGGATTTATAAATCGTCTTTGTCTGGGCATTTATATTTTGTGGATTGCTGATAAATTCACTTGAAATATTATACCCAACTTCCAAGACAACAGACGGTCTATTATCTGCTGGCAATGTGATTGTGCCATTGACAACTTCATACGCCCCAATAAATTTGTGATTTCCATCATATACATTTAATGTTTGACCATTGTATGATGTCGGTGTTGTCAGTGTTATTATACCTGTATTCGTATTGTATGTAAAGGAATAAGGTGAAGCCTCGGTATATTTTGTTTCGTCAATCAGTTCAAAACCTGTATTTCCATTGCGGTCAACCAAATGAATCACTTGGTCGTCGCATTGAATCGTTTGTTTGTATACCGCGCTTGGATTTGCTCTTTTACAAAACGCTTGAATTTCGTGTTCTTGCAAATAGTTTCCAATTACCAGCGAACCATCAGCCATTGAGATATATAACAGTGTGTCGTCTGTGGAATCTAATCCGCGTTTCTGGCATATATCAACAATAGGATTGTCCAACAAATCAGTAAATAATGAAATATACGGTGTTGAATAACTGGCGGTTTGGAAATTATAGGTAAATCCAATCAAACCTTTTCCGTTCTTTGGGACGAATAATGTGGTTCCGTTTGCAGCAATAACAGGTTCTACACCAGATGTCCCCATAGATGAATTACGAATAAACCCAGAATTACGAGTTATTGCTTGGTCGTTCATAATCCATTCATTATTCGAAGTGAATATTTGAATACCTTGGTTTAATAAGATTCGTTTAATCTGTTCTTTTTCTGTTGAACCGATAACCAATTGAAATCCCGAATTGTTTAAGTATTCATCTTTGAAAGAGTTATATACCCCAACCTCCGAAAATACAATTTGGGACGGATTATAGGTTGTTCCCCCGATAATCAGGCGTTGTTGATAAAATAGGATTGATGTCGGGTAATTGTTTTGTTCTGTTGGATTTGATGCAGTGAAAGGAAAATCCCCAGAAAACACAGGTTGAGCCGAAAATTCTATCTTAAAGCCTTGTGCTGGTGAACTGTTTGTATAAGTTTTATCAAACGAAACGAGTGTTAAACCGTCAATACTCGTCACACTATAAGTTTGTCCTAATACAGTCCCATTGATTGCTTGAATCTGTATAATCCCAATTGCGTCAAGACCATCAAAATTTACCCCTAATAATATACTTTTCGCATAATTTGTTGGGTCAAGTCCAGCAGGGGCGGTTACAGAAAACAAAACTCCGTTATTTTGTCCTATGATTTTTATAACCCCGCTTGTTGCAGAATTATACCACTTTGTATTGTATTCGACATCTTGGTTTGATGATGGGCGACTCCACCCAGAACCCGAATATATCCAAAAAGTATTATCGAATAAATCTTGGATTTCATCGTCTGTTTGTGCCGTATAATTTACTGGCGTCCATATATTTTGTGTGTTTGCACTGGTAATATCAACAGTCATACCAGTCCCACTTCCGCCACTAACCGCAAGATTTGTTCCTGCTGGGTCTGTATAATAAATCGCTGTGGAATCTACAATTGTCAATGAACCGTTGTTATATTCGAATTGTGCACCGTTATCAAGTTCCACAATATCGCCGTCAACATAATCGGTTCCAGCATTATTGATGGATACGCTTGTGATATTCCACTCTGCCGAACTTCCAATTTGGTCTAATCTTTGCACAGCCCAAGGAAACGATGTGCCTGGTGTTCCTGTTCCAGAGTTTGGATAAACTAAACTCCCAACGCCTAGACCTACGCTTGCGGGGTCTGCGGGCAATCCTGCATTACCCATACGAAATACAATTGGATTTAACCCTGGAATTGTGATATTCGATGCTTTCATTATATTTGACATTGCAATCGAAAACACTTCTGCTGTTATTGCAGATAGATTGTCAATATTTATTTGTATTATTGGGGTGTTTCCAGTTGCAACCAAAATCAAATCTTGGTTTTGTGCCAAAATAACATTTTCAACATTAGATTCAGTTAACCAATTTACGCTTAAAATATTTGACAACAATTCGGCTTGGTTATTATAAACTGATATTGTCTGGTCTGTTCCATTGAAAGCAATAAAACCCTCTTTTAAGTTTGCCAGTTTTATTTTTTGTAATTTAATCTTTTTTATACCCGTCCAAGCAACAGTCAATTTAGTTCCAGGGGCGGATTTTAACGCGCCGTATTTAGAATTGTAATAATTTAATATCTTTTGACCTGATTTATCTAAAATATTTATATCGGTTCGTTCTATCAACTCAGGCGATATTTGACCCTTTGAACAAGTAATAATTTTTCTTTTTAGCGTCATTTAATCCACCTTTTAATACCAATCGTGTAAAAACTGGTCCTCGTTCCCGATTGTTTCATCGTGATGAGACATTTCAAAATCTTTGTTTTTCAGGACTGGTTCCCTGAATTGCAAATCCTGAATCAAAAAGTTTTTGGTGTTTGGGTCTAATCCGCCAATATCAGCCAAATTTGTTGCAAGATATAATTTAATCCAGTCAATAACCCAAGGGTCAAGTTTAGATTCTTCCTCTTTCATATTGGCTGTGTATTGTAGTAAAAATGCTTGTTGATTTGTCTTTGCTAAATTCCCGATAATATCAACGCCATTTTGGATTGGTTGGTTGCGCTGTTGGTCGCGCCAAAATCCGTTTGCGGTCAAAAAATCCTCTGGCAATGTGAATACATATTTGTATTTTCCATCGCCAGTTTCATTTGGTTGTGGATTGTTCAAGAATACGAACTTTTGTGCGGAACGCCACGGATACACCATCAACGCTTCGTTTTTGGTTGTTTCATACATAGCCAAAGTCAACGCCTCAACCGAATTATCGTCGAGGTCTTGTCCTTGACCGTCCTGAAATGTTGGTTTTACTGGGTATTTCCAGTATTGCAAAAACATTTCAACTAAAAGATTGTCGCGTGCCGTTGTGTCCGCCATTTTAACACCTTATTTTATTCCATCGTATGCTTTCATAATTGTTTGCAATGTTTCAATATGTCTTTTAACACCAGACGCAATTTCGCTTATTTGTTTGATAGTGCCAGCGTCCTCTTGTCTGTCCATACAACTCAAACATTCCATAACGTCCTCTAAAACTTCGGATTCTTTTTTAATCACACCAGCGATTTTTTCAGCACCCCAGTAATTAGGTTTTAATTCGCGCGGCGTTGGAATCCGTGATACGTTCATAACTTCTTTTTCCATATTTGCCTCCATTGGTTATTTGTTATCGTTTATTTCAATTTGTGCTGCCGCTTTGGCTTGTTCTTTGTTTTGGTCGACCATCATTTGCGCTTGCATAGCGTCGTTTTGGGCTTGTGCTTGCGCTTGTGCCGATTCGTTCGCTGCATCGTCAATTTCTTGTGATGTGCGCGTGATTTCTATTGGCAAGTTATAAGCCTTTTCAAGTTTTTCAAGCGTGCGACCACGATTTAATGACTGATATATTGCCTGTGGGTCAAACATACCGACTGTTTGAATATACTGCAATATCTTGTTGATGGCTTGTGTGTCCATTTGTGCGTCGTTATTCACTTCGCATTCCAAGATTTCGTGCAACTGCTCCAAAGATATATCAGTAATACCGGCTAATTCGCGCGCATAAACATCATCAAACAAATCCCACCCAATTTCACGAATCGTTGCAGTCATTTTAGCAACTGCAATTGATACCATTTCGTCTTGTGGGTTAGAACGCGCATAAACTTCGGCTGCGGTCATTTGTCTTGGGTCTGTTGGCAATGTATAATCAAGCATAATCTGTTTGATTGCCAATTCCTCTGACTGAATTTCCAATATAAAATCATTCTTTGCCTGCGATAATTGAACTGGTTGAACGCCTTGAATATCACGCACAAACATACGTCCGCCTGGCTTGAAATTGACGTTGCGGTCCAAGAAATTACCTGCTGTCGATAAAAACATTGGGAACGCAAACGGTATCAGTTCCAATTTGCATTTCACGTATGAATTTAATCTTTTAATTGCAGGTTTTGCTTTCATAGCAACACCAGTCCCATAAGGCATATCAGATGCGCGTGTCCAGTGGAATATATGAACAGGGCAACGCTTACCATAGTCGCGTGTCAAAATAATATTGCTGTTGCATTGCAGGTAATATTCCCAACGCGCCGTCTGTTCGTTGTAATACAGTGTGTCCTCTAAGGTCATTTCCTCTTTGGAACTTGGTCCTGTGGTTTCCCGCCCGCCAATTTGTTTCAATCCGCGCAATTCAGGGAAATAAACCCCAACCATATTCGGTGCTATTTTAATTGTGCGACATATTGTTTGGTGTTGTTCGGTTCCAAGCATATATTCGGTTATTGGAAGTTTTTTGAATTGAATACCATGGATTGTGTTTTCGCGCACAATTGCCGCAGTTCCCGCCGCCAAATCATAATACGCCTCGTTCAAAGTATCGTCTAAACGCAATTCGTTTTTCCGTTCATTGACGCGACTTGAAATTTGCGCACACAAATCACGCAACTCGGCTTCATATTCACTTACAAAACTTTCTTTCGGCTTAAAACTGAAATATGGTTTTTCATATGGTGTCAATTTGTTTTGGATTCGCGCAACAAAAACATCTGTCCCAATTTTACCGGCAGTCGTAAATAAAGGGATTTGTTTCAAATTCCCAGGGAATCCACCTTTGACACGCCATATTTCGTTGCGTTCTGGCTGTGTATATGCCATCGCTTCGAAATATTCACTGTTCCACGCCTGCTTTTCAGTGCTGGCTTTTCCACGAATACGTGATAATTCTGTTTGATTCAGCATATACTTACTCCATTTTTAACCCAAGATTACTCCGCCTGTTGCTGTATTGTTATTTGAAATCAATCCAGCACCACCGCCTTGTGTTGATTTTGTATAAGTTTTTTGTAAGTTTTTACGCAAAGACAACAGGTTGGCGCGCAAATTTCTTTGAGATATTTCATTTGCTTCATTTACTTGTTTTTGGTATTCTGCTTGGGCTTGGGCTTCTTGTGCTTCGGCAATAGAATTATCAATGTCCCAACTGGTTGCTTTTTCTAAATATTCACTTCCACGATTAAAATTTCCGGACACATAAGATGTTCCAGCAGAGGCAATGTTTTTGCTAAATTCTGCTACACTAGGAGTTAAACCTCCTGTTATGCTACTAACACCAGCATAACTAATATCGCCAACAGATTTTGCAATCGATTTTGATGCGCCTTTAAGGTCGCCCTCTAATAAATGAACTCCTGCTTCGCCAGCATGATACAATCCCTCAAAAGGTGCAACAACAGTTTTTCCTATGTTTTTTGCAACATCTTCGGCTTTATTTATCCAAGTGCTTGGTTTATACCATTTTGCCATAACAAAACTCCTTTCTTTATATAATTCCTTTTTTTAATTTATTTATTATTCCAAAGTATATTATTGCGCCAATTACGAATACCAAAACTCCAAAATAACTTTTCCATCGTATTAAATCATTTTCAAGATTCGATACTTCGGCTTTGCAAGATTCGCCAGCAGCAACCAAAGATTCCTTGGCGGTCTGTAATGAATTATCTGCGTTCTCTTTGCATTGGACCAATGTTTCTGTGTTTTTAATTATTGCCTGGGACCGTTCGATTTGTGCAACACCAGAATCAACGATTGACTGCGTTGGCGATTTAGCACCGCACCCAGCCAAAATAAATACTGATAAAATTGCTATAATCATTTTATACATTTTCTAAAAACACTCCCAATTCTGCTATGCGACGTCTTGCCAAACCTTTCATAAATTTACCGTTTGCTTTGAACCAATCCCACTCTTTGCAGACGGTTTCAAGGTCGTTCGCAACAATCGCTTTATAACACTTTGAACGCTTGAATGCCCCTATACCAATGTTATAACATAATGACGTCAACGCGTCAATCGCATTTTCTGATAATTTCGATAAATTTTTATCTTTTTTCAATTCGTCTTTGCAAGCATTGAAATCCCGAATTAAAAGGGCTTCGGCTTGTTCTTTGGTTATTTTCATATTGGGTTTGATTGGGTTTCCGTTTTTGTCACGCGTGCTTCCATACCCTATTGTCCATACGCCAGCAGGACAACGATAACTTGATAAACTTAAACCCTCGAACTTTTTAACAATTTCAAATCCAGTCATTTTATCGCACCTTTGCCCAAAATTTATTTAGATTTATAGCATCGTTTTCTAGTATGATTTTTAGAATTTTTTCATTTTCAGCCGTTCGCGTTACGCCTTTTGTTATTGGTGTTGCTTCCAACCATTTTTCGCCGCCAGCGTCAACTTCGAATATTTGGTAATTGTAAAAATTTCCAATACACCAAGTTTTCAAGAATTGTTTTTTTACTGGCTTTTTTATCATACTGGCACCTTTTGGTCTGTTATAAAAATCCAAAAATACACATCTGCTATTACGATTTTTTCCATTTTTTCGCCTGTTCTGCAATCCATTCACGACTTTCATATATTCTCATAACACAGAATGTTATTACGGGTCCTAACATTCCAGAGCAAGCAATAATTGCATCCCACATATTCGTTTCTGTTGTTGCGTTCTTAAAGAAATAACAATATATACACATAGTCGCCAAACCAAACAAAGGGGACAATAAAAGTAAAAAACGACACAAGCAAAAATCGCCATCGTCGTCGCGTAACATTGAATACCAAAATTCAGGTTTCTTGTTTGTCATTCCTTACTCCGTTCTAACAACATATCAACCTTGGTATTGACTTCGACCAGCAAATCGTGGTCCTTGTCGTGTTTTTCGAGTTTCTGTTCCATATAATTCATTTTGGCTTTCATAATTCCGTATGAAATACCCACTGATATTAAAATGGTAACAATCGAGATTCCTACTGCGATATATTCTGTTGGCATTCATACCTCCCTTTCAACCGATTGCCCAACCCTCAAAAAGAGGGCAGGGTAATCGTTCTATTAGGACGGTATGTTGTCTGACGCCAATTCGATTGCTGTTGCTGTCAAAACACCATCGGCTTCGGAAATAACCAAAAATTCCAATGCTGTTGAGATAGCCAACACAATATCGCCAGCGACCAAACCACATTTAGGGTCAAAATAACCTGCTGTGGTTACTGTATCGCCAGATGGCACTGTGTATTTCCACAATTTCGGATTGCCAGATTCGACCTGACCGCCAAAGCAACATAAATTTTTTACTGTGTATGCCATAGTAAATCCTTTTTAGTTATGTCCCCAGGTTTCCCTGGGAACGAGTTATACATTATCTGTTAGGCAACAGATGGGTCCATTTTGATACCAATTACGCCACGAGTGTCGATAATTGAAGCACCGCAAGAACCATTTGTCTTAAAGATAATTGGGTTACCTTGTTTGGTCTTGTCTTCGAAGATGCGAGTTTCCATCGCTTGGTTCATACCAAAGCCAACACGAGAGCCCTTGAACGCAAAGCCCATCAAAGCACCGTCCACAGCAACTGGCAAGCCAACTGCATTGTTAGCGTCTTTGGTGTTCATAAACGCAACCATAAAGCCGTTGTATGGAATCCAACGAATGCTGTCGTCCATATCGTTCGGTTTTGTAAAGCCGTTTACTGCGTTTCCGCCATTGTAAATAGACCAGATTTCATAGAATTTTTGGTCTTGTTTCAATGTAAATTCGGCTTCACGTGGCAACAACAAGTAGCGGTCATTTTCGCCCCAGTTGTTTTTACCTGCCAATAAACCAACTTCGTGCATTGTGTCGACAGTAAATGGAGTTGCGTTATCGCCAACTTCCATATTTGTATCGTCATATTGCATCAACGCGTCCAAGATTGAACGTGTAAAGCGGTTTTCCATAAAGTGAACGACTTTTGCCGCTGCTTGTGCACGCAATGGAGCCGCGGAATTGGTCGCATTGATAACAGTGCGATTCAATTTTGTCGCTGCTTCAAATAACGTGATATTAGCAACTGCTGTATCTGCATACAAGTCGGTTGGAACGGTATCTGCACCGTCGTTGATTGGTTGTGCTTCGCCATCAATGTCAACCAATGGGAATCTGATTTCGTTACCGACAACGATACCCTTGTTATTGACAACGTTACGCAAACCATGTGTGGAGTTCAGCAATAAACGTTGAACTTCTGCCACAAAGTGGGTTATGTTTAACAACCCTGTTGTTACTGGGTCCATTTTTTGTCCTTTTGTTTTAATGGTTAAAGTTAAAGTTTGGGGTGTTGTCGGTGTTGTTTGATGGGTTCTCTCGATTGTCCATCGCACCGGTCATTATTATGATCACATATATCAAATATTTATGTCAAGATTTTTTTTGTTAAAAAAAGACCTGAACTATTAAAATTCAGGTCGGAGGGATTCTGTTCACAAAAAACAGGTAATATAATTGTTACAATTTAGGATTTAATTGTCAATTATTTTTTCTTTCCTTTTCCTTTACAAGGCATTTTTTTACTCCTTTGTTAGTGGTTACTTTATGTTGCATTCAAACGCCACTATGTCGCCATCGTGTGGTGTTCCTGTAAATGTAAATCCTTTGCTTTCCCAATCAGCCGTATATTGTTGGTATGTTCCAAGCGTTTTACCGTTCATATCGCATATAATCATTTTCCATAAATCGCCTGCTTCCAAGTATTCCATCGTCCCCTCTGCGATACGTTTTAATTCGATACCTGGGAATAAATCTAACATTGTGCTTATAAAATCATTACCAGAGCAAGAAATCGTATTTGGTGTAAATACCACCGTTGCGGTTAGATTCATATCTTTTACAGAGCAACCAGATAAAATAATTTCTGCGTCTGTGTCTGCACAAGATACAGAAATATATTTAATTACCGATAATACGTCTGATTTATAAAAATCGCCCTGTGCTGCGTCTGTAATAACAGATGGTAAATCGCTATATGTTCCGCTAAAATGGCTGTCTGTGGTTGCACGAATCGTTACGTCCTTTTTTGCAGATATAATTTCGATTCCACCCTGGGGTGCAATCCTGTCGATGGCAACGATTTTATATAATGTATCAAGTTCTAGTTTGTGCGACATATTGACCTCTTTTGTTATTTTGTTATTTGGGGCTGTTTTACAAACAACGCTTGCGATTTTACAAGTGTCGTTTTTACGAAAAGTTTAGTTTTTTCAAATAACATAAAAAAATCCTTTTTTAACATTTATATTATTTATAATAACAGTAGAAAAATCAATAGTTTTTTTGTAGTTGGCGCGGGCGATGGTTCCACAACCTTTAATTTGCCGACACAATCTGTTTTACCGCTTGGAACAATAGCAGCGGTTAAAACTAGCTCGAACGATACATTTACTGGCGTTCGAGAGCCATTACATATGTTGAAAGCAAACAATGGGGGCGCGCCAAGCAAAACGTTATTGGCTGTTTATGGTTCGACAAAAGTTTATGGAATTGGTGGCACTGTTGCAGAACCGGGAAACTATTACTACCCATCTAATTTATATGTCGATTTAACCCAAGCAACAGGTGCACAGGCTATCGTATGTATCAAATACTAATATTTAATACAAATAATCCCCTGTTGTGAAGCACCGCGTGCTGATTTTCCGCATACATACCAAGTATGAAGCGATTGCTTTTGAACTTGAAAGCCTGTTGCCGAGGCATCGGACACCGTTCCTGCGACATCGGTTCCGCCTGCAAGCGATACAAAATTTGAGTTATTTGTATACCAACTATTCCCCAAATCTCGCATACCGGCAAACACTTGATAGTTATTATCTACCATTGTGACCGGTAATATTATAGCTACTCTTCCATAACTTCCTACGCCTGTTTGTATACCACCTTGTTCAACCCAACCATCACTATACAAACGATACCAAGTATAATTGTTTTCTGCTGTTGGCTCTTGTGTTTCGATAATTGTTCTTTCTGGGGATTTATTCGGTAAATTAAAGGTTGTGGAACCATCGCCCGCGCCA
>CALCEG010000005.1 GCA_937900435.1 uncultured Alphaproteobacteria bacterium | reverse complement strand
CACCCACATAACAATCCCAGGATCAGAAACAATCAAGGCATCTGGTTGCAAATACTTAATCACATCGGCAACACGCGGCATATTGGCGTATTCGTGATCGTGCGCAAACAAGTTGAACGCCAGGTACACTTTCTTGGCCGCGGCATGCGCCAGTTCGATACCCTGCTTTACTTCATCAACAGTGATTTTTGCGCGTGCGCGCATCGAAAAGCCTGGCAAGCCAGCATAAATTGCATCTGCACCATATAAAATGGCAGTTTTAAAAGCATCCAGCGTACCAGCCGGTGCCAAAAGTTCAGGTAATTTCTTTGTCATAGTGTATATATTTTGCCCCAAATAATTATAAAGGCAAGAAGTTTATTATTTATATGCAACGCGATGAATTTAGTCTATACTTTACAACAGAGGAATCATAAGGCATTGTTAACGATAGATTATTACAAACAAAAAATTGAAATTTATATGACACAAGATGCACAAAATAAATATGAATACACTGCGAACAAAAAAACGGGCGTATTGCCCATTTTGACTTTATAGACTTTTTATGCGTCTTCGCGCAGCGATAATTTTTGCTTCAACAGCTTCTTTTTCAGCCTTGGCCTTGTCTAAAGCATCCTGATTCTTTTTTGCTTCCTTGGTGGCCTGTTCCAAAGCCTTTGCTTTGTCAATACTGCGATAGTATGTATCACGCGCACGTTGAAGTAAATTACTAAACATATGATAACGCGCCAGTTGCAATTCATCATCATCATAACTACAATCTAAACTGACAAGTTTACTTCCAGACTTGATTATAACAGATAAGACACTTTTCAATATGTCAAAACAAACTTCGATGTTGTCTAACTCGTAAATCTCTGTATTTTCATGGCATACACGAATAATAGACTTTGATTTTTTTATTTTTTTTGCCAAATCAGAAATCAAAGCAGACTCTTGTCTGTATTGCTTGTTAAACATTAAAATCATAATTAACCTCTTTTTTATCACCTGATAACATAACACAAAAACGCCTATTCGTCAACACAAATTTATAAAAAACCATTCCGACTTACTTTTTGCGATTTTTTTACTTGCGTTTATTTTTCATATATGTATAATTGTTGGGCATTGCCGGTTTAGCTCAGCTGGTAGAGCGGCTGATTTGTAATCAGTAGGTCGTTGGTTCAAGTCCGACAACCGGCACCAGTTTTGCTTATAGTTTGCCTGTTTTCTGCAGAATGCGTGAGGACAGAATGCAAACTATTTTTTTTACTAATGATTTTGATACCACTTTTACACCAAATATCAAAAATCTGTGCAAACGAAATGGGGTCTTCTATTATCGTAAACAGGTCGGTGGTAAACGTGTGTTGAAATCGCTAAAGACAGACGATGTTTTCCTGGCAGTTCACAGATTACGTCAGACATTAGCGGTTGTATCCGGTCAAAAAGAACAATCAAAAAACAAAACCACTGATACCATATTTCAGCCAACAAGCGAACACGTCAATCAAATTCAATCAGAATGCCCTGTTGAAGAATCTAAATCTGTTGAGTGTAATACAAAGAAAAAACACAAGATGGCAGATATTTGGGATAGTATTTATCATGGTGGACAACCTTTGACACAAGCACGGGCACAATCATGCGTAGACAAGGTTATCAAGTTTCTGGGGTGCAAATACATAGAAGACCTGGACGAAAACCCTGATTTAGTATACGACATGTTGGATAAGTTTAGAAAAGTAAAGATAAAAGTCGGCAGAACCAAAGGGCAAACACTGGGGTTGAAAACAATCAAAGAATATATCATGCACCTGCGACAAATTATCAACTATGCAGAGGAACGTGATTGGATTGAAAATGCATACAAACTGAAGAACCGGTTGACTATACGTAAGATAAAAGGTTTTAGTCAATCAACCCCCCGGGAACCATTAGCAGAACCAGATTTTGAAATTTTGTTTAACGCATTGTTTCGTATGATGAATGGTGACACAGATTTCTTGGTCAATCACAAACTAAAATCATATCAAAAACAGTATCTGAATCGTGTTCTAAAGCATCCACAAGCATTTGTATGGTGTATTTTGATTTGTTTGTTCACGGGGTCTAGGGCTGGGGCCACAACAACTATCAGACACAACGACATCGACTTAGAAAATTTGACTATAAGTATTTGTAAGAATCAATCATTGGTAAATAGAGATGATATACGTGAAAAATGCAAACGATTAAAGACAACAGAATCCGAACGCAAGGTGCCAATTGCAGATATATTGGTAAAATTGGGCTTTTTGGACTACCTAAAAGAACAACGTAAAAAATATGGTCCAAACTCTTTTATCTTTGAAGAAATCGTACGTAATAAGAATCGTGAGGGATACAGACCATATAGCATTAATGAGTCGGTGAATGCGTTATTTATCGTATTGGGGATAAAACCTGTTGATGCATCTGCTGCTTTTTTGTTAGACATGCACTCTTTAAAAGAATCATTCTATAGTCACAACGATTTGAATATTAGTAAAGATATGTTAGAGGCCATAGCAGGTAATAGACCCTCGGGCCGTGGGTTGTCGTCAAGGGTTTATAACAAACAGAGTTTCAGCCGTCTACCAACTAAGATGATACAGGCGGTCAATCAAATTACATATCCACATTTGGGGATGCTGTTTGGCGGTAAATTGCCGGCAGAATTAGAACATCTGAACATAACATACTAACCAAAGGAGAGATAAATGGCAGTAAGATTCAAGTGGCAAGGCGAACATGTAGTGGTAGAAACAATTTATGGCAACTATTGTGGTCGGGTAATGTACGCTAAGGACGCATATCATGACGGTGATAAAGTTGTGGTCATAAGCAATACAGGGCAGCAAGTGGTATTTTCCGGCAATGGTATCCGTAGCACTCGATAAAAAACGCCTGTAAAAATACAGGCGATTCTTTACGAAAACATAGGTAATTTTCCACCGTTTGCTTTTATAATTTTTTTCCAATACTCTACCCCAAATTCTTCTTCGGGTGGGCATACGTTCTTGTTATACCATTCACGTATCTTTTTTCTTTCGCTATCCCATAACTTATAGCTTTGTCTTTTCCCATTAAGTGCAATTCTCATTTCTGTATACCCCTTGCCAGGATATACCGTGAATATAATGGTCTTTTGGCCGTCCGTTAAAACCTCATCCTTGTCCATTTTTTCTATAAATTCGACAATCAGCTTTTTACTAATAATCACCTTAGTATAACCATTGAATTTGAACGTATACTGAAACTGTGATTTTTCCACATCAAATGTACTCATGTTTTATCCTTTATTTTTTAGTTTTATCTGACCATTTTACTCCTTTAGTTGTTATTCATTTGTCTGTGTGCATTATCACTTATTTTTGGTCATAATCAACATCTTTAATGTTGTTTTTACGACTTTTCTTTGTTGCAAGTTGGGTAAAAATAAATTACAATAAAAGGTTGTTATAAGACGTCAAAAATCAGAAAACCTTTTTGATATTCCATACCGGCATTTTGTAATCTTTTTATGGTGATTTTATCGATAGTTTTGAAACCTTGTTTGGCCTCTGGGCTGTTTGTTGCTACTGGTTCTGGTAATTGACATAAAATAAAGCGTCTTTGGCCACCATCACGTGCATTTTGTCGCCACACAGCATGTCCCATAGACCCCGAACCAGCGAATCCGTCAAAAACAACCGCATCTTTCTTATTTATCCAGGTCAATAAATCCTGCAATAAACGCAGTGGCTTTTTGGCAGCGGTAAATATAACACCGCCCTCATATTGAATGCGTGATTTTTCCTTATGAACCCCTTTCCAGATATCGCCACGAATATAACAGTTGGACACTTCGCCATTCTCTGTTTCCTGTAGACGGTTCAAAAACGATTTATAATGACGTACAGTGCCATCTGATTGATTTTCCAGCAACATACCATCATGAATAAAAACTTGGCCCTGCGAAGCATTTAATGTAGTTTCTGATGACATTTGCTTTGGCACCGTGACCTTATACAGCATTGGTGCAATAATTTCATAGATATACCGTTCAAAATCTAAAGACATCTGCATCATCTTTTCTATGTTACCCACGGTGATTTGCATATTATAACTTTCAAACAATTTCTTCACCCAATCAACAGACGACAAATATTTGTTCAGGGGGTATTTTTGCAGTTTTTCATCTATGATTGTGTTGAACTCTTTAGCAAACTTAGCATCAACAGGGTCATAAATACGGACCAGATTGTTTATTCGACTTTTGTCTTTCGCATATACCAACAAATATGATTTTATACAAGGCAATCTGTTCTGGGAATATCCACTGTATACACCAGCAGCAACACCTGATTCAACAACGATATTATTTATCAAATTTTCATCACCAAACACTTCGTCCAGCAACATTTTTAGTTGGGCTATTTCGTGTTCATTGATAGATATTGCAATTAGACCATCTGGAGCTAACAATCTTTGTGCCAATATCAAACGTGGATACATCATAGACAGAAATTCACAATGCCCATCAAAACTATCATTGTATGCCCGCATTTGACGTGTTGACGGTTGTGCATACGGTGGGTCAAAATAAATTAAATCTATACCATCTTTATGAGTGGATAAAAGGTGTTTCATTACCTCTAAATTATCACCTACATATAAGACATCTGAGCTGTTTTTATTGATTTCTTGGTCGTTATGGTGTTGATTGTGTTTTATACGTGTTTTGGTGGGTAAGTTGGCCAAACGTGCTGCGTATTCCTTGCCGGTAAAACCAATATAACAACCACTTTTTTGTTGGGCTTGTGTGGTTGATGCTGCAAAATCCTCGCCCGAACCAATCAATGCACCAAAACAATATACCTGACCCCATTTTTGATTACTTAATGTTTGCAAGATACCGACATCCACCATTTTCTTGACCGTATTTGTTATTGTTGGACGGGGAAGACCGGTCATTTCAACAATTTGCGTGATGGTCATACGTGGACTTTTGCAAAACAGTTCAAATATGGTCATTGCTGTTGCTTTGGACCGACCAATATTTTCAACCTGTGCACGATACATTGATATAACGTGTTGATTTACATTGGCAACGGTATTTCTTATTTGCGACTTCTTTATCATGACCACATCATAGCAATTATCCATTATTTTTCCAGCCATAAAATAACGATTGTGCTTTTTATGTTTGGTGTAGCAGTTCTAATAAAATAATACAACCCCAGGATAAAAAATGGCCGACCTATCATACCGCAAAAAAGATAAAGACATTGTGGTTAGACGAAAAAATGGTAACGTTGTTGATACATTTAAAAACGCCCAGGGTGCATACCACGACAAACCCGACCTAGTTGTTATAACATCCACCGGCAAGCGTGTTAGAATCGACAAATACGGATTCAAACACTGGTAAAAAAACACCCCATTACGGGGTGTTTTGTTGTTCTGTAAACATATCTACTGGCTCTACATGTTTGATTTTTTTCAAAACTTTTTTTATAGAAAATTTCTCTGACCCAACAACTGGATTTCCTTCAGAATCTTTTATAAATTTGATACGCAACTGACACGATAAGGAATCACCAGCAGCGAACACAATATTACCATTTTTTACCTGCTCTAAAAAGCTTTCGTCCTCTATCGTCATCCACTGATTACTGTGATTATATTCAACATACCATGCCCCTTTTTGGCTCAAATCGGGCTTAATGATTGGCAATGTCACATTTATAAGTGTTTCGTCGGACAACTCGCTTTTTTCCGGTTCAAAAACCTTGTCGGTCCAATTTTTTCCACAATCTTTATCAAGTTCAATGCATTCTTCCGCTGAGTCACCTGAAATCGTCAAACCCGCATCTCTGTTTGACTTGAATATATTCTTGCACAAGTTCGCTGTCGCCTTTTGCACATCGGCATTATTATACATATTGTATGTTGTCTGGTTTATACTTATTTGATTGTTGTCCCCCAGCACCACGATTGGCTGTCCTGTGGACTTGTCTGTCACTATTTCCTTAGGGGGCTTATTACGCAAATGTTCAGTTACTAAACGTAGATATTCTATTACATCTTTTACGACCTTGGGAACTTCTACATTCAACAATGTTGCCCCAAAGCCAATTACAGTATCAAAATACGCCTCAAAACATCCACTATTTGTGCTTTTTAGCACCAAAGCCGTTTCAATATCTGGGTCTGTTTGTTTGGCGGCAACAGATAATAGTGTATTAAGGTCTTTGATAGTACTTGCCAATAACATAGCATCAATTGTGTTGTCACTCCCTCCAAACTTTAGTTTCATCCCGTTTTTAGCATCAGACATACTTGTACCCTTCTTTCTACATAATCATATTCAGCAGTTCTTGGTAATCTTTAACGACATCGTATTTGACTTCGTTGTTACCAATCAGTGCAAAATGCTTTCTGGCACATTCGATTTTTGCCTTTTCAATCGGGCGTAAATCCAGCGAACGCATTGACCCCTTGGTTTCTGCAACGAAATACACGTGTTTGACCGAACCACGTCTGAATGCAATTGCCCAGTCAGGATTATAATTACCCACAGGGGTAGAAATATGGAATCCCTTTGGCAATTTGGCGTACACAACAACATCGTCGTTTATTTCCAGTGATTTTGCCATATTTTTTTCTATATCAGAATCTGTGACCACATAGTTATAAACGTGACGATTTGGTGTTTCGACTGTATTGTCTGCTGTGCCTTTCAAATCTGGGGCCGTAAAGATATTCGTATCAAATTCTTCATCCAGCAGGTTATAAGATACATGTTCTATAATCGCTGTGGCCTTTTGTTCATTTATTAGTTTTGTAACCCTGGCGATAAAATCTTCTGGATTCTGCTTGAATTGTGCAAATTTGTCCGCAGATATACCCGTCAGAATCTTGGCCACGCATGCACGGGTCAACTGGGTTCCTTCTACAATTTTGCCAATCAGGTCGTATTTTACGTGTGTTTCAACGGTTTGAATTGCCTCGTGTGTGGTTTGTTTTGCATCAAAGGCCTTGCCGTCAGACAATTGTGCCACAGAATCAATCTTGTCCATTGTTCCCTTGGTAATAACCGCCATCAATTTGGTCACGTGTAATTTGTGGTCAATGGCATTGATAGAGTTTTTGACCAGTTCTTCTGTATCAAAATCCACCTTGTATGCAGATTTACGGTTGATTCTACGCCACAGTTCCTGGAATTCTTTCTTTTCCAGATTTGCCTTGTTTACCTTGATATTGAATTTGGTTTTATTGGCGTTTGCGATTTCCAGAGGTTTATAAACGCTTTCCAGTATACGCATAACATCTGCCTGGTCGTATCCAGATGGCAGTTTCAAATCATTATTCGCCAGGTCAGTTTGGTATTTATCTGTGAATTTGCCATCTGCCACATAGCCATTTGCACGCAATTCAAAGATAATATTTTCTGCATCCACCTGGGTAAGTGTTTTTGTTTCGCCATTGGCCAGGTGTATGATGCAATCCTTGAACAAATCTGTTGTGACTGTTTTTGGTCTGTATTTTAGTTCGTTCGCCATATCCTTTTGCAATTCATCGACAAACTTTTCATAAGATTCAGATGCAATAACCGTCAACACATTGATTTTATGCACGTCGTCCAACACAGATGCATCCATACGTTCACCGTTCTGATTCACACACAAACGCAGTCCACGTCCAATTTCCTGGCGACGTGAAATATCATTGTTGCTTTGTTTCAGTGTACAAATTTGGAATACGTTCGGATTATCCCAACCTTCACGTAATGCCGAATGAGAAAAGATAAAACGAACTGGTTCTGAACGTGACAACAGGCGTTCCTTGTCTTTCATAATCAGGTCATAGGCACGCACATCATCTTCGCCACTGGCTGATGTTTCTTTGCTGGTGGTTTTACTGTTTTTGAAATTACCCTTTTTATCCTTGGCAAAATATCCCTGGTGTGATTTTGTGGCATCGGTCTGTTCCAGGAATGTTTTGTATTCCGGATTGAAGTCCAATTCCTGCAACTTCATTGCTTTCAGATTTTCGTATTCTTCTTCGAACATTTGGGCGTACAGACCACGTGATTTATCATCTGGACGGTATTTTTCAACTTCGTCAATAAAGAACAGTGACAGAACCTTAATCCCATGGTCAAACAGTTCTTGTTCTTTGTCCAGATGGGCCTTGATTGTTTCACGAATTTGAATACGACGTAATTGTTCTTCGTTTACGTCACCTACGGCCTCGCCAATGTACAGTTTAGTGCCGTTCAGGAATTCGATATAATCTTGGTCGGCACGAATTCTAGATATTGTCCATCCGGTTGCATATTCGTTTAAGTGACCTGATTTTTCATACAGATTATGCCCTTCGTCCAATGTCATCAACTTTTTACGAACGGTCCCATCGGCTGTTTTATAGTCAATTTCAACCACAGCAGTCGGGTCTTTGCCAACAAACGTATTGATTTTTGACAGATATACATAACCCGATGTTGCACCATCACCAATCACTGACACACCACGAACCTCTATCTGTTTTACCAATTTCTTGTTATATGCATCCAATGCATCCAAACGGTAAATCATATTGTATGGATTTCTGTGTGTGGCAGAATAACGCAATATAAACAAAGGATTGAACGCCTGAATCATTTGGGAGGCAACGGCACCTTCCATTGATTGTGGTTCATCCAGAATCAAAATTGGATTGGTTGCAGATATAACATCAATTGGTCGTCTGCCCTTGAACGAATCCAGATACATACTGATACGACGTGCATCCTTGCCACGGGCAGCAAAGGCCTGGACATTGATAATCATAACATGGATATTGCTGTCGGTTGCAAAGCTTTCCACATCACCCAGTTTGCCCGAATTATAGATAAAGCTGCGGATTTTCTTGCCGTATTCTTGTTGGAAATGGTCTGCGGTGACCTGGAATGTTTTATTTACACCTTCACGAATTGCAACAGATGGTACAACAATGATAAACTTGGTCCAACCATAGCGTTTATTCAATTCGTACATTGTTTTGATATAGGTGTAGGTCTTTCCAACACCTGTTTCCATTTCAATGGTCAGGTTTACACCGGTCCCTTCCAGGTCGCTGGATGGTTTCAGACCGGCATCAATTTGAATTTTTTTGATATTGGTCAGCAAATCTTTTTCAACACGCAGTTTTTGGTTTGCAAACGCATCCATCAACATCAAATCCATTGTGCGTTTATCGTTACCAGGGTCCAGTGTGTATGAAAACGGTTTAGCCATTGGTTGACCTGAAAACACATCGCATACCGCATTACACGCATCGGCCTGGAAGTCCTGGTGTTTGAATTGTAGTTTCATTGTTTGTGCCATGACGTATTATTCCCCCAATGCTTTACAACACGGTTATTTTTGTGTTTGGTGAAATTGTTTTGAATATTTCGGTGACGTTGATTTTTGCCGCATCATTTGCAAACGAAGAATCACGAAATACCACACGCAATGGATGCATGGCCGCAATTTCATGAACGATGGATTCTGGTATTTGGTCGGCAAAGCATGCAATCAAGCTGTTGTTATCAACGTTGAAGTATTCTGTATCACCCGATTGCACCGTTTTTACATCCAGGTCCAATGTCAACCCCAGTTTTATCATTGAATCATACAACAAATCCAGTGACGTACGCCCGTCGACGATGTTTTCAACATTTTCAAATAATCCGGCCTGGGTCTGGGCGGATGGTTCATTTAATATACCTGTTTTCATATTTGGTTCGTCCAGTTTGAATACCTTGAACCCAATATCCAATTTTGAATCTGGATGTTCCGCCATAATTTTATCACCGGCACGACGAATGCGTTCTTTACCAATTTCACAGATATTTTTATAACCAGCTTTGAATGCCTCGGACTTTTCATCTGTTTGTTCCGGCAATTGAACCATTATAAAACGACGATTGCCGCCATCTTCGGCATTCAATTGCATAACCGCATGGGCAGCAGTCGCAGAACCAGAGAAAAAGTCGAGAATGATGGAATCTTTCTGTGTTGTTTGTTTCACAAAATCTAAAATCAAATCTGTTGGCTTTGGATAGTCAAAAAACTTTTGTTCAAACAAATCCACTACATCCTTAGAGCCATTACGGGTATATACGTCTACCCCGACCACAGAAGAGTATCCCGGCAATATTGTCAACTCAGACAGAAATACTTTTCTTCTTGGTCTGCCCGTCGCTTCTGCAGGCCACAAAATTCTATCTTCTTCAATAAGCTTATTCATTGTATTCTTGTCGTAACGCCAACCCATTGCAGGTTTACCATAATTGATATTAGTAATGGGGTTTATCAAATCAAAATGACAATTCGGCCTCTTAGAAGCATCAAGTAGCCCAGCCATATTCGCACTACACCAAGGTCCCCTTTCGTCGTTATCTGGATTGGAATACTGCGTTTCTTTTCTATCCCCTCCTTCAAAAGAACGCACACCTGCTGTTTTGCTATAAGCCAGTATATACTCATGGTCTACAGACACACCAGTCAAGTTTCTATTATCCTTATTTTGTCTGCTTTTCCAGATAAAATTAGCTATAAAATTATCCTCCCCAAACACCTCATCACAAATTTTCTTCAGATTGGCTTGTTCATTATCGTCAATTGAGATAAATATTACACCATCATCGGATAACAGGTCACGGGCAACCTTTAATCGTGGGTAAATCATCGTGCACCAATTAGAATGATAACGACCATTGGATTCATCGTTTTTGAACAGGCGTTCATTTGTTTCAACGTCACATTGACCCTTTTTATCCATGTATTCTTTGCATTTTTCTGCAAAATTGTCGCAATACACAAAATCATTGCCGGTGTTATATGGTGGGTCGATATAAATCATTTTTACCTTGCCCAGGTATGATTCCTGCAACAATTTCAGAACGTCCAGGTTGTCACCCTCGATATACAGATTCTTGGTTTCATCCCAATTCTTGGACGTTTCAACGTCGGGACGTAATGTCTTGCCAACCGGCAGAGTTGCACCCAAAATCGCATCACGTTTACCAACCCAGGTGAAATTATATGTTTCATTTTCTTCAGACAACGATGGTTCCAATTCTGAACGCAGGCGTTCAAAATCAATTTTGTCACCCTGGACCGCTGCCGGACATAAATCACGAACCTTGGCCAGAACTAAATCCACTGGATTGGCTGTCTTTTTCAATTTTTCCATTATAATTTCCCCTTTAATCTTTCAATTTCGTGTTTTATTTCAATTTGTTTATTCAGTTGGTTTTCATTATACAACTTTGATTCCAATTTGGCAATCTGTCGCATGATTTTATCCCGTTCAATGTCATTGGCAACACTGTCACGCAATTGTTCTGCACTGTTCCCAGACACACTGCCGCCTGATACCTGTTCAATAAAGCCACGATATATCTGGTCAATGGTTGTGCCACGAATATCCAACGACAATGCATCCGACCATTGTGTGCACCAACGTTTAGACAATGTTATTGTGGTTGTTTTTTCTTTGTGGGCAATACTGACACACTGTTCATCATCAGATTCCAGGATAAATAAAATATAACTGGATGGAATCGCACGGTCCAACGCATCCAGCAATCGCATATTGATTTCACGACGCTTCAGCACAATTTTCAGAACGGTTATCTCTGGGAAAACGGTTCCTTCTTCGACATTCAATGTTCGTGATGAAAAGTTATATTCAATTGTTATTTTCGCAACATCATCTATCAGAGATTGCTTTAATGCCCCGGTGATAATGTCACGGGAATACAATTGTTCCTTGGCCAGAAATTTACCAACAAAAGTATGTTTTGGAAACGTTATCATTACTGCACCACCACAAATCCAATCAGTTCAAAATCATCCAGTCCATTGACAACGTTGGTCAAGAAACTGGTTCCACCGGCTGTGAACAAACTGTCTATTTCGGATTCATCTTTGACCTTGATAATGGTTTGAATGGATTGACTTAGCATATTTGAATAATAATCCATATCAAAACCATTTTTGGTCTGTTCATTGAATGCGGCACACAGCTGTTTATCCGGACTGTTTTTACCACGGCATAATCTGCGTAGTATATCCAGCATCTTTTTCGCCTCTAAATGATTGCAGACAACCGTTCCATCTTCGGACAGATACACCATATAGAATGGATGCAAACGGTTCTGTACGTCGATTTTATGGGCATTATTCACGCTACGCAGGATAAAGATGCTGCCACGTGGTAAATCCTTGGATGCAGGCACAACAGCGTGCAGTCCGTGTGGGGCCTTTTCAATATTCGGGTTATGTTTTATATAGTCCAGTAAATCCATTCTGAACTCATTCAACCCCAAATCCATGATATTTACACCGGTATCCATATCTTCCAGGTCTGGATTTTCATTTTTGATTTTATCCAACTGGGCCATACGGTATTCCAGGTCGTTGTCTTTGCCGATGATATTGTTACCGGTGCTGGTAATTGCAACACCAACCATTCTGGTTTCAACACGCCCCTTTAGGTTGATATATTCATCCAATGCCATATCAGGCCAGAAATTTACCATCTGGATTTGACTGTTATTACTGCCAATACGGTCAATTCGTCCAAAACGCTGAACAATACGCACAGGATTCCAATGAATATCATAATTTGCTAGATAATCACAATCCTGCAAGTTTTGCCCTTCACTGATGCAGTCCGTACCAATCAGAATATCAATTTCACCATCGATGTATGTATTCAGTTTATCACGGTCCTTGGATATTGGTGAAAACAGGGTCAAGACGGTATTGAAATCGGCTTTGAAAATCTTAAAGGATATGGGATTCTCCCGTGTGGTTGTTGCCCGTGAAATGTCGGAAAAAGACTTGATTTTTATGAAAAAGTCGCTATAATGAAATCAGAACACTTGTTCGGAACAACTGTTCGTAAAAGGAGGAGTGACGATGTTTACATACATTCTGGATTTATTGTTGGTGCTGGTGGATTTACAGTACTTATGTTTATACTTTTATCATTATCAGAAATAGTAGATGAAGCTCCTGTAAAATATTTTAACAAAAATAGTGAAAAATTTAAAAAACAGGTTAATATTTTGCTTAAAAAATCAATATAGCGCTGATAAATTCACAAAAAAGCCACA
>CALCEG010000004.1 GCA_937900435.1 uncultured Alphaproteobacteria bacterium | reverse complement strand
TAGTGTACATAACGCTACATGAGCCAACGGATTTGCGCATAGATGAATTATTATATTTAATTTTTTACATCATTGGTGGCATAGCACCAGCCCCTCCTGCTGCCAACCCCTTTTCTTCGGGGATTTCGGTCATCACCGCACCAGTGGTCAACATTATGCCAGCAGTACTTGCTGCCGCCGCAATCGCTGTCTTTACAACCTTGGCCGGGTCAATAATACCAGATGCCATCATATCAACATATTCGCCAGTCTGGGCATTATAACCAAAGTTATATTCAGCCGACTCCATAACTTTGCCAACGACTATTTCGCCAGATACACCTGCGTTTTCTGCAATCTGGGCACAAGGGGCAACAATTGCGCGGCGAACAATATCAATACCAACATTTTGGTCTGTATTTGCGCCTGTTAATTTTTCCAGCGCAGCAACAGCACGCACCAATGCGATACCGCCACCTGCAACGATACCTTCGTCAACTGCAGCGCGTGTCGCCGCCAGCGCATCATCAACGCGGTCTTTCTTTTCTTTGACTTCGACTTCGGTCATACCACCAACTTTAATTACCGCAACACCACCAACTAACTTAGCCAAACGTTCAGACAACTTTTCGCGGTCATAATCACTGTTAGATGCGGCAATCGCAACCCGTATTTCATCAGCACGCGCGGCAATCAAATCTTTATCCCCTGCCCCATGTGCCAACAAAGTTGAATCTTTGGACACAACGACCTTTTTCGCACTGCCCAAGACCGCCGGTGTAATATTTTCGAATGTCATACCCATATCATCAGAAATAACTGTTGCGCCTGTTACAACCGCGATATCTTTCAGCATTTCTTTACGTCTGTCGCCAAAGCCAGGCGCTTTGACCGCACAGACTTTCAGTCCGCCACGCAACCGGTTCAACACCAATGTTGCCAAGGCTTCGGATTCAACATCTTCGGCAATAATCAACAATGGTTTACCCGATTGTGCAATCGGTTCTAATATTGGCAACAAAGCCTGCAGACCCGTAATTTTCTTTTCCGAAACCAAGATTTGCGCACCGTCTAATTCCGCCAACATTTTTTCACTGTTTGTGACGAAATAAGGCGACATAAATCCCTGATCAAATTGCATACCTTCGACAACATCAATTTCTGTATCCAGTCCTTTGGCTTCTTCGACTGTGATAACACCTTCTTTCCCAACGCGCGCCATTGCGCCTGCGATTTTTTCACCAATATCACTATCAGAATTTGCAGAAATCGTCGCGACCTGTGCGATTTCAGCGCTATCTTTGACAGGACGTGCATGTGCAGTAATATCAGCAACACCCGCCGCCACCGCCATATCAATACCGCGCTTTACGTCCATTGGATTCATACCTGCAGCAATTACACGACGACCTTCGCGAATTAGTTTTTGCGCCAAGACCGTTGCAGTTGTTGTACCGTCCCCTGCATCATCGCCTGCTTTTTTGGCGACTTCTTGTACCATACGCGCCCCGATATTTTCCTGGGGGTCTGGCAAAGACACTGCCTTGGCCACTGTAACGCCGTCTTTGGTTGCAGTTGGCGCACCATAAGACTTTTCAATAACGACAGTACGTCCCTTTGGACCCATCGTAATTTTTACCGCATTGGCCAGCTTATCAACACCTGCGGCTAATTTATCCGTATCAAATGTAATTTCTTTTGCCATCATTTATTCCTTATTTAATTATTCCCAAAATATCAGTTTCTTTGATTAAGACATAATCTTTACCATCAAGTTTAACCTCGTTCGCACTTGGCGCCCACTTTGCAAACAGAACAACATCGCCTTCGTGAACGTTAAGTGGCACCAGATTTCCACCATCATACAGACCATCACCAGTTGCAACAACACGACCACGCGATGGTTTTTCTTTGGCATTATCAGGTATGATTATTCCACCTGCGGTTACATTTTCTTCTTCGATTCTTTCCAGCAATACATAATTATGTAACGGTTTAAACATACAAAAACTCCCTTGGTTAAATGCTGTACGTTTGATATAGTTTAAAATCCATTGATTTCAAGTCTTGATTTTAATATCATAAATCCGAAACACAAGGAGAATAAAAGTATGTATGACAAAAATAATGTATTTGCGAAAATAGTCCGCGGTGAAATTCCAACAAACAAAATTTGCGAAAACGAACACGCGTTATCTTTCTACGATGTAAATCCAATGTTTTCAACACATGTCTTAATTATTCCAAAGGGTGAATATAAAAACATACTGGACTTTACCCAAAACGCAACACCAACAGAACAACTAGATTTTTGGTCATGTTTTAATCAAACTGCAAATATCTTGGGGGTACACAATGAATTTAATTGTGTTGCCAACTCTGGGGCTGACGCACCTTTTATACAACAAAGTGTATTTCACTTTCATTTACATTTAGTTGCGGGCGAACGCACACCAGCTTTTGCCGACCAACTAAAACAATGGAACAAATAATGAAAATAACCGTTCGCGTAATTCCACGCGCAAAATTTAATCGGGTTGAAATCCAACCCGATGGCGTTGTGCGTGTACACACAACCACTGCCCCAACCGATGGCAAGGCAACCGCCGATGTAATAAAAATGCTGGCAGAACATTATAACGTCCCAAAATCCAGCATTAAATTACTGCGTGGTGCAACTTCACGCGACAAAATATTTGAATTCTAATAATTCAAAACTTTTTTCATCAGTTCTTCGGGGGTATTCGCGGTATGCAAATTATAATCCTGCGGACGCACAAAGAATCCCGTTTTCTTCATATGAACAATCAAACGTCCAAACGGCGCCCAAAAATAGTCTGTATTCATAAAGAACACTGGTTTTTTCGTTTCCCCAATTTGTTGCATTGTCATAATATCTGTTAATTCATTAAGTGTCCCTGTCCCCCCAGGCAAGATAATAAAACCATCAGACAATTCGAACATTCTTTGCTTGCGTTCATTAACACCACCAACAACCTCAAAACATTGTAAATTAGCGTGCATTGGTTCTTGTTTTGCCATAACATCGTGCGTTGAAATACCCGTTACATGACCACCATTATTTAACGCAGCGGTTGAAACAGTCCCCATCAACCCAACATCACCACCGCCAAAAACCAACTTAATTCCATTTTTTGCCAACATTTCGCCAATCTTGGCCGCATCGCGCGCATACGCAGGATTGTTTCCCATTTGATGACCACAATACACTGCAACAGATTTTAATTTACCAGACATTTTATTTTTCCTTTATTTTTAGAAATTATAGCATAAAATATCAAAACAATGAATGAAAAGTTTATAAAATTTATTCAACAGTTTTCAAATTCCCCTGTTGCAGTTGCGGTCAGCGGTGGTGTCGATTCGATATGCCTGTTGTATTGGTTGGCACATGCAAATCTGAAACCGACCGTACTGCACGTCAATCATTGCCTGCGCGATGCCGCTGTAACAGAAGCGCAATACGTCCAAGAAACCTGTAAAAAATTGGGACTGGATTGCCATATTTTTTGTTGGACAGACGACAAACCCACATCCGGACTGGAAGCGGCTGCCCGCGAAGCGCGCTATAAAATGATGACGGATTGGTGCCACGAAAACAATATCAACACACTGATGGTAGCCCACCAGGCAGACGACCAAATCGAAACATTTTTAATGAATCTGGCGCGTGGCAGCGGTGTCGTTGGTCTGTCTGCGATGCAACAAATATCATACCGCGATGGCATAAAGATTGTTCGTCCCCTGCTGGGCGTATTTCGCAGTGAACTGATTGAATATTGCGATAAAAACGACATAAAATATTTTTCTGATGAAATGAATTATGATGACAAATACACACGCGTAAAGATACGCCAAAATCGTCATTTATTATCAGACAAACTGGGTATCAGCGACAACCGAATTTTACTGGCCATTGAAAATCTGGCGCGCGCACGCGATGTGCTGGAAACCAACATAGAACCCAAGATAAAAAATGTTTTATATAATGACTATGCCCTGTTCCCAGATTCTTTTCTGTTTGACGAACCCACAGACATTAGTTTAAAGTTGCTGGGTAGATTAATACAAACGATTGGGGGGGATAATTATCAACCGCGCTTGAATTCGCTGACCATTGCACTAAGTAAATTAAAGTCAGAATGTAAATTTACCTTGGGGCATTGTACAATTCGGCGTTTCAAAGACCAAATCTTAATTGTTCCCGAAGGTGCAAAAACAAGTATCAGGAAGAAAAATGAAAAACTTAAAAGACTTAAAAAAATCAACAAACAAAACTAATCAACCAAACAAGAAACACGATGGTTCAAATTGGTTTCTGATTATATTCGGCGCATTGTTCTGCGCAATGATTGCACGCGTACTGTTAACAGGCACTGATTTTAGCACCCCACAAATTGGCGCAAACACACAACGAAACGCGACCCCAATCGAATTATCTTTTTCTGATATTTTAAAGCGCGGTTCTGATATCAGCACAATGACAATCAACGGCAACAATGCCACTGGCACACTGTCAGACGGTACGAAATACACCGCAACAATTACATACGACCCAGAAATGTTAAAAACATTATCAGATGCCGGCACTTCAATTACCATCGACACATCTAAATCGTGGTTTGAATCGATTGCGACATTTGCGCCACTGATTTTAACAATATTATTTATCGTATGGATATTCCGCGGTCTGCGCCGCGGTGGCGCAGGCGGCATCAGTCGCAGTTTAATTGGACAAAATCCGACAAAAATCGCCACAGGCAAACCAAAGACAACCTTTGCAGATGTCGCTGGTATTGATTCTGAAAAGCAAGAACTATCTGAAATTGTCGACTTCTTGAAAAACAAAGACAAATATCAATCGCTGGGTGCGCGTGTACCACGCGGTGTATTGCTGTCTGGTCAACCTGGTACTGGTAAAACCCTGTTGGCACGCGCAATCGCAGGCGAAGCAGACGTACCATTTTTCGCCGCATCTGGGTCTGACTTTTCTGGGATTATCGTTGGTCTGGGGGTTGCCAAAATAAAAGAAATTTTTGAAATGGCGAAACGCAACGCGCCTTGCATCTTATTCATCGACGAAATTGATGCCATTGGGCAAAAGCGTTCGACCCACTCATACAACGACCAAGACCGCGAACAAACATTAAATCAACTATTGATTGAAATGGATGGCTTTGCGAACGACACAGGAATCATTGTAATTGGCGCAACGAATCGTGTTGATATGTTGGATGCTGCGTTATTACGCCCAGGTCGTTTTGACCGTCAGGTTTACATTGAATTACCTGATATGGCTGGCCGTCGTGAAATTCTGGATTTATACGCAAAACGTGTCAAGATTGACGACACAGTTAACCTGCAAGACATTGCGCGTGGCACAACTGGTTTTTCTGGTGCCGACCTTGAAAACCTGTTGAACGAGGCTGCCCTGCACGCTGTCCGCAACAAGCGCGACAAAATCGCCCCTGCTGACATCGAAGAAGCACGCGATAAAATCACAATGGGCCCCCGTAAAATACGCAAAATGCGCCCCGAAGACATCAAATTAACCGCCTATCACGAAGCGGGCCACGCCTTTGTCAGCCTGATGTACGAAGACATTGCCGACCCAATTCACAAGGCAACGATTATCCCACGCGGTCGCGCACTGGGGATGGTGCAACACTTGCCAATCGATGACAAGGTTTCAATGACATTGGCCGAAGTTCGTGCAAACCTTTCCATTGCAATGGCCGGTCGTTGTGCCGAAGAAGTCTTTTTTGGCAACGACAAAATAACAACTGGCGCAGAAAGCGATATCGCAATGGCAACACGTCTGGCACGTTATTCGATTACAACAGCTGGTCTGTCCAAGAAAGTCGGCCTGGCCGCAATTAATCAGGTCGGAACATTTGGCACACGCGGCGCGCTGGAAAACGCGTCTGAAAAGACTGCCGAAATCGTGGACAACGAAATTCAAAATTGGCTAAGTGCAGCGCACGCAGACGCAACAAAACACCTGACCAAGAATAAAAAGACCGTTGAAAAATTGGCAACTGAACTGTTAAATCGCGAAACCTTAACGGGCGAAGAAATTCGCGAAATCGTGTTCGGCAACAAAGCAAAAAAAACAACCAGCAGAAAACCAAGGTCAAAAAATGCAGTACCTAAAAAACAATAAGTTTGAAATTTTACAGATGCAACCACTGAACACAAACTCTGTGATTGTATCTGTTGAAAACAAGTGCGTTATTTTTGACCCTTGGGGTCACGCAGACGACTGGGTTAAGGTCTTAACAGAACGCAATTTAATTCCTGTGGCAATATACGCCACCCATGGACACCCCGACCATATTTCCGCGGCCCCAGCATTATCAAAGTACTTTAACATACCATGGCATTTACACAGTGGCGATTTCAGATTAGTTGGCTGGGGTAATGGTTTACTGGAACATTTTGGATTACCCACAATCAGTCTTGACGACAAACGCCCCACCCCACTTGAAATACAACGAACAGAAATCCTGCCCGAATTATTTATGGATATTATTGAAACACCTGGGCATACCCCCGGCGGTGTTGCCTATCATTTTCCAGATGAACAGGTTTTATTAATCGGCGACACAATATTCCAAGACAACATCGGAAACTATACATTTCCTGGTGGCGACAAAAATATGTTATTCCAATCGATTTCCAACATACACAATATGAATTTAACTGGCAATACCGCAGTTATTCATGGACATGGTATGGACACAACAATCGACTGGTTGAAACAAAACAACCCATATTTCAAGTAATTTTTATTACACCCTTATTATTCAAGCCTGCATTGTTTTTTTGTATCCGCACTCAAAGTTCCCCCGTTCGCTTGCGCCAGCGCACATTCTTTAAAAGCTTCTGTATTGCTGCATTGCCAGCATATTTTCATATTTGCATTCGTCACCTGTGTCAATTCAGTTCTTAATTTACAAGTTTTTTTACCGTCACTTCCCATCACAATCAAACTATGTTCTTTGGAACAAAAATAACATTCATTTTTTTCTTCATCCCAAAATTTTTCTTCGCCATCACATAATTGACATTTATTAACCCCATCAACCAAGACCAGTTCATATCCATCATCACATTTATTTGGACCATACTGACAATCTTGTTCTTTGGTGCTAACTAACTCGCCACAATCATTTTTTGATTCTTTGTATTCACATTTACCATTTTCAAATTTTATCTCTAACAACTTTTCAGATTCGCTCAAACTGCGCCGTTGCCATACCCCCATTTTTGTAGAACTTGCACCACCACAGCAATAATATGTCTCACCATTGATATCTGCCGACTGACCATGATAATAAGTAGTTTTAGAATGACCACTTCTTTCGTTTTTACCAGCACACCCAGAATCCTGCGCACCACAATAATAAAATGCATTGGTACCTTCTGTTTTTACCCAACAAGCGTGACTTGGACCTTCTAACCATCCGCCAGCCAATGCAACATACGGAAAAACAACCCCAACAAATCCAACTATCCCCATTTTTAACATAACCATCTCCCTTTTTTCTTTAAAAAAACCGCCAACAACAATGGCAGTCGGGGAGTTCAGAAAATCAATACATGAGTGATCCCATTGGTCTTCAATATATAACCAACAGCTCCCCGACAGATAAAACATCAGGGAAAACACAGTGCAAAAGCACCGAAAACTCAGCTCACGATGCTTTCGCACCGCATGTATAAGGCTTTCTGAAGGCCCCGAACCAACAGCCATGTTGATTCAAGTATATTTTACGAAATATAATTTATTTTTTCAACAGTTCTTTTTTCATTGATATTAATTTATCACAAAAAACACCCCCGAAGAAACGGGGGTGCAAGTTCATCAATCTTTTACTTAACAATATCAACTAATTTTACTTTGAAAACAACAGGTTGACCTGCCAAATCTGCAACAGGATATTCCACTGGGAAAATCACATTCAAATCACGTTCTTCACCAACTTTCATACCAACAACTTGTTCTTCAAAACCTGGGATAAATTGTCCACTGCCTAAAACCAAAGGTTGATTTTCCGCGGTACCACCTGGGAACTGTACATCCCCCTTAAAACCTGCAAAATTAATAATGACAGTATTGCCATTTTCTGCAACTTCAACAACTGCTGCATCTTTTTCTGCAACTTTTTCAGAATCACACGCTGCCAATCCAAACGCGCCCAACAAACCAATTACTGATACTAATTTTTTCATTTTTTTTACTCCTTTTGTTTTTAATTATTATAAACGCATCTGAAACCATATTCGCGCATTGTTGCACCTTCT
>CALCEG010000003.1 GCA_937900435.1 uncultured Alphaproteobacteria bacterium | reverse complement strand
CTGCGGGGCACTGAATTCCCGCCTTCGCGGGAATGACGAATATGTGAGTGGGGCCTGATACGCGGGAATGACGAATGTGAGTGAGGGGCGAAAAAGCCACATCGATGACAGTGTTTTTTATGTTTACCCCCCGAATCGTCTTTGATAAAGGAAAGAAAATTCCCTGCGGGGCACTGAATTCCCGCCTTCGCGGGAATGACGAATATGTGAGTGGGGCCCGATACGCGGGAATGACGAGATGTGTGAGTGAGGGGCGAAAAAGCCACATCGATGACAGTTTTTTTGCAAAAAAAATCCCCCAAGGTTAAATCCTTGGGGGAGGAGAGTTAGTTAACTTCTGAGTTTTCTGTTTGAGCTTATTCGGAGTCAGTACTTGATTCTCCTAAAATAAACTCTTCAACCCACCCCTTCATCTCGCTGTTTGTTGGTGTTTGTCTAACATCGCCATTAACCGACATACAGGTGATAATTTGCTGTCTGCAAGCGTTTATAGCAATATTGATATTAGTAGTGCTACTAGCGCCACTAGCCGCAACAAAATTATTTTGCGACAAACATGACGAAACATCAGATAAACAATTTTCACCATAATCAGCCAAAATGTTGTCTTGCATTGTCTTTATCTGAACCAATGTGCGTTGCAGATATTCTTTGATAACGTTGTTGTCTGCCTGGTATGTCCCATCCGAATATGTGATATCTTGACACTTGTTCAATACCGACATACACATACCATAATTTTTGCCCTCTTTATTATAACCAATCTTGTGCAACAAGAATTTAGATAACTTTTCGTCCGTGTTTTCTTGATAACTGCTTGTTACTGTTTCCGTGATGTAACCTGCAAGCTTGCCTGTGTCTGCCCAGGCATTTTGTTGTTCTCCACCATAATTCCAGGTTGCATATAGGCCGTCTGTATAGTAGTCAGGAGCAGATACACCATCATTTTCTAGTTTCTGACCAGGCATTGAACCAACTACGATTTCGCCGTTAACAATGTATTTACCGGTTGGGTCAAGGCAGTTTTCATAGTCTGTGCCGCAGACAAAGTCGTCTTGCATACAGGAATCAAGTGCACTGACACAACCACGCAAATCGTATGCGTTCTTTTGCTGTGCGACCATTAAACGCGCGCGTTGCAATACGCCCTTGGCATTGCGGACGGTACGCGACATTTCTTCGTTACCTTCTGTTAAATTACGTTCGTATGCCAAGCACTGTTTATCAATTTCCAAATCATATGCGTTCGTGATAATAGAGATATCAACACCCTGGGCCTGGCAATCTGTCAATACCGCGGTCTTGCAACGTGCGGTTGCAGTCTTGTACAACTGTTCGCCACGTTGATTGCTGATACTGTTTGTGTTCGACTGTGTGCCACCAAACAAGGAAGACAAATCAAAACCAGAACTGTCAACACTGAAATCAAGCAAGCCAGACAAATCAAAACTTAATCCAGATGTGTTTTCCGCAGAAGATGCAGAACCAGCCTTGACATCGACAATTAACTTTTTAATTTTATCCAAGTCATTCTTTAACTGAGTGTTATCAGATGAAGATTGCATTGTATCTTCGGCAATCGTCTGGGTAAACAATGTTTCGACTTCGTCCGCAGACAATCCGATATACTGAATTTGTTGGGCAACGTCTTGTAAAGCCTCAGTCGCAGCCTTTAATGCCTCTTCGGTCTTGGCATAATTTTTTAGGTTTTTAGAACATGAGCAACGCCCCTGATTTTCGTCCAAGACATTGCAGTAATTATCCATACACTGCATATATTGCGCCTTGCAAAAATCGGTGATTTGCGCCAATTCGTCCATAGAAACTGCGGTTTCTTCGACAGTCGCAGACGATACTGTTGATGTGCCACTGACACCAGTTGCCACACTGGGGACGCGCGCACGAACTGCACTAGACGAACGCATCGCAACACGACCTGTGTACAATGGTGTATTAACTGTATCTGTTTGTGTTATCCCAGCACGCGCAGTATTTGTTGCAGCAGTATTTTCGCCCTGCATCGCGCGACGTGTTACAGCAATCTGTTCTGCACCATTAGACGCGGAACGAACACTGGGACGCGTTGCACTGCGTGAAACCGCACCACGCGCCGCAACACCAGACGATGTCGCAGTACGCGCCGTAACGCGCTGATTTGTCGCAGTACGCGATGACGGCGTAACACGACCAGCCGCCGCAGTACGCTTTGAAACATTTGTCGCTGTTGTAGCCGCAGTAGCAGGCAATGCACGCGAAACCGCACGACCAGAACTGGTTGTGCCACGCGGCCCAACACGAGAAGGCTGAACAACAGGCGCAGCGACCTGTTCTTGTTCTGGGGCCGACGCTGTTTCATCAGCCGAAACTTCGTCCACCGTTTCGTATATTTCATCATAGTAAATCGGTGCAACCTCAGCAAATGCGGGCAAAACCAACAGACCACTTAATACGGCGATAAATCTTTTCATAGCAATTATTCCCTTCTCTTTTAAAGAGATTTTATCATAATTACCGATGCAACACAAGCGAATTTAGATAAAAAAACATTTTATTTTAATTTTTTTGTTGCCAACGCCACGCAGACAACAACGTGTCAGACAATGGGGTATCTGCATGCCAACCCAGAACCCGACCAGCTAATGATGCGTCAGCCCAAATCGCAGGAACATCGCCATCACGACGACCAACAATTTCATACGGAACATTTACACCTGTCGCCGCTTGGAATGCATTTATTAATTCCATCACCGAATAACCGCGACCCGTCCCAAGATTGAATACACTTAACCCCGTTGCACCCGACAGCATATTGCGTAATGCGGCAACGTGGGCGGCAGCAAGGTCGTTTACATCAATATAATCCCGTATACAAAAACCATCGGGCGTGTCATAGTCATTGCCAAAGACCTTTAACACAGGACGAATACCGGCCGCAGTCTGGGTTATATACGGCATCAAATTGTTTGGTATACCAGATGGACGTTCGCCAATTAAACCAGATGGATGTGCACCAATCGGATTAAAATAGCGCAACAACGTTGCATTAACCCCAGAATGAGCAGAAACAGTATCGCGAATAATTGTTTCGCCAATAACCTTGGTCTGGCCATACGGGGACGTGGCAGGTTGAAGTGGGGTTTCTTCGGTGACCGGCAAAACGGTCGGCACACCGTACACAGTCGCAGAAGACGAAAAAACAATGTTAGAAACACCAAATTCAATCATACAATTTAAAACGTTTAACAATCCGTCCAGATTATTGCGATAATATAACAATGGTTGTTGAACAGATTCACCAACAGCCTTGAGCGCGGCAAAATGTATCACGCCAACCGCATCGCGATGTCTGGCAAATGCATCGCGCAAGGCAACAGAATCTGTGCAATCAATATGTTCAAACACAGGACGCGCGCCAGTTATGCGCGCAACACCATCCAGTGATTCAACCGAAGAATTAGATAAATTATCAAAAACAACAACGTCAAATCCTGACTCTTGCAACGCGACCGCTGTATGCGAACCGATATAACCTGCCCCACCTGTAATGATTATTTTCTTCATGTATACACCTTTGTTTTACTACTTTTTTATACTATATAACAAAAAACAGATACAGCAAAGGCAAATAATCCTAAATCATTAAAAAATATAATGAATTTTGCTTGCAGGTGTGATATCTTTTATTTATAATCGCAACAATAAAAAAAGGTTATA
Source organism: uncultured Alphaproteobacteria bacterium (assembly GCA_937900435.1). Taxonomy (GTDB): domain Bacteria; phylum Pseudomonadota; class Alphaproteobacteria; order Rs-D84; family Rs-D84; genus Enterousia. The sequence continues at coordinate 2,342 of CALCEG010000003.1, read as the reverse complement.
CTTTGGGAATATTAAAAAAAGTTTCAATGTGGGTATTAGCGCTGCCGTTGATGGGGTGTACAACCGTACCAACAACAATGCACGATACACGATTGGAACAATATACTCCGAAGATTTTGCCAAGCGATTTCGACTTTGACCCATACAAAACGCCAATCGCACAATATTATGCAGATGAATTAAAGTCTGCACCTAATATTTCTGGGGCAACACTTATCGAAGACGGATTGTCCGCGTTTGTAATTCGGTCTGCATTCGCCAGAATGGCAACCAAAACAATTGATTTGCAGACTTACATTTATAGTAATGATTTTACATCGCGTGTGCTTATCGCTGAACTTAAAAACGCTGCAGACCGCGGGGTAAAGGTTCGAATATTGCTGGACGATTACGGGACAAAGTCTGATATCGTTGATGTTATGCTGCTAAATCAGCACCCAAACATTGAAGTAAAAGTATTCAATACCGTCAGCAACCGTTCAAAACTGCTGTATTACCCACAGTTTTTGGTGGACTTTAATCGTCTGAATTCGCGTATGCACAACAAATTGTTTATTGTTGATAATGTTGCATACATAACAGGCGGCAGAAATGTTGGCAGTAATTATTTCTATCCAGAAACAGCTTCTAACTTTTCTGATACTGACGTTTTGTTCTTGGGCGATATGACAAAATACGCAACAAACAGTTTTAACGAATATTGGAATCACCACTTGTCAATTCCTGCGTCCGTATTCCCAAAGGCAAAATCAAAACGCGCATTGCGAAAACTGGAAAAATATTTCATAGAAATGGAAGAACGCAGCGCAGAAGACGCACGCAGATATAATACTGTTATCAATCTGGCAAAACGCGAATTTAAACACAAAAAACTTGACTTTAGTTGGGGATACGGGAAATTCTTGGCCGACCCACCACAAAAAGTCGAAATGACAATGGCCGAAAAAGAAACATATCGCGGCGATATCATAAAAGCACTGCAACATTTGTGGGACGAAACCGAAGAGTCTGTATATATGTCGGCCGCTTATTTCGTTCCCGGGCAAGGCGGGTTGGAACACTTGTTGCACGAAGAAAATTCAGGCGTGCATTTTACAATCGTTACAAATTCCTTGGCTTCAACTAATGCACCAACCGTTTATGCAAAATGGGAAAAATACAGAAAAAAATTAATCGAGTCTGGCGCAGAGGTATACGAATTTATGGAATCGGCAGAAAACCTGCGTGGCAAAGAACACGACCGCGAAAGAAAACAATCTAGCTTTTCTGTGTTGCACAGCAAAACAATGGTTTTTGATGATAACATTTCTTGGATTGGTAGTTTTAACCTGGACCCGCGCAGCGCGTATTACAACACCGAAAATGTGGCAATCTTTGAAAGTCGCGATTTTGCGGATAAACTGCGTAATATGATTATACAAGACACAAAAACATCTTGGCGCGTTTCGTTAGATGAAAACGGCAACCCAATTTGGACTGGAAAACGCACAACAGACGAAAAAGTAAAAACTTATAGACACGCGCCAGATACAGGTCTGTTGCGCAGGATATGGAAAACACTGTGCAATCTGGTGCCGGAAAAGTTTGTGTAAACGTATAATTTATTTTTTACGGTCGCGAATAATGTCGCGCAACCCCCTTGCGCCGCTTTTAGTTTTATTCCACAGGTTTGTTACATCTGATTGTAAATTATTGCCAAGTTTTGTACCAATAGTCCCACCAAATTCTGTGGCAATACCGTTGGCGTGTTTGGCCAGATAAACGCATAACGCCAAGACTAAAATCGTGATAAAAAATCCAGCGTCTTCGATATGCGGTATTGCATCAGCAGAATTTAGTTCAACAACTTCGGACAATAAACCTGCGCTTAACGCAATAACAACAGCCAATACAATAAAATGTAACGCCGCATTTATAAAATGACCAACTTGATCCGACAAACTAAACGAACCAACTTTAAACAATCCCATAAAACCATTGAAAATATCACCAATTAAGCCTTTGTATGTGGTAGTACCACTTAAAACCCCACCATCTTTATCCTTGTATGATGCTGTACCAATAGTTTCTGATAATGCAGTAAACGGCAGGAACATAACACTCATAAACAAATCTGCAATAACACCAAACGCAATAAACGCAAATCGCCACGCAACATATATAAAACCACAAACAAACGCGCCACCACACAAGAATGAAAATGCACTGCGCCCAATGCCTAGCAACATCCATTTCCAACCAATCGCAACCGCAGAATAACAAAAACCAGATAAACGTGTCGGTACACACATTATGTCAGCCGCATATGATGCACTTAATATGCCGTTGTCTGAAATATTGGC
>CALCEG010000002.1 GCA_937900435.1 uncultured Alphaproteobacteria bacterium | reverse complement strand
GGCGCCTGATATTCGCCATCGACCGCGCCACTGCCATCACCCAACCATTCTATCTGCGACATAATGATACTGCCCGATGTCTTTATATTACCCAAATTAGAATAGCGCAAGAACATATCTAACTTTAAGCCACCCTGCAATTCTGTTGTAACACCACCTTCCAGCATAAACGCCAACTGTTCCACCGTACCACCATTATGATACGCAGTAATATCAGACACACCTGTCAGCTGCCCAGCCTCGGCATATTGAGGATCCAGAACGGAATAAAAAGTACTGTCATAAACAACATAGTCTGCGATTGTATTCAACGATATCCCAACACCAACACCAACGTATGGGCGCAAAGAACCACCTGCCAAATACCCAGTATACGAATCAACGTTATAATACACATTCAACATCGTTGTATTTGTCGTAATCGCACCACCATCAACCTGCGCTTCAACCAATCCGCCTGCACCATCAGACGTTCTAACCGTCTTAGGATACGACAACCCCGAATACCGCAAATACGAAAAATCTATGCGCACATCATTATTAATCGCCGCACCAACAGATATTTGCAATGGAATAACCGTATCAGACTGAAAATCCGCCGCCTCAAACGCGCCCGGAACTGTATACGCGTCTTCTTCGGCAGTATAATCCGCGGTCATACTGCCCATTGTTGAAACGCTGTACCCTGCGGACAATCCGACATACAAACCACTATCTGCCAATCGGTCATAATCAGCCGGCTGGTAATACTGACGCCCTGCGGTTGTACGGGTCGAACCAACCTGGGGCAAAGCGCCCGTTACACGCGTTGGCTGTGCCGCCACAACCGAATTATAACCATTTTGACCATACACAACAGCATTAGCAGGATTATACCCCATCGCACCATTTGCCATCATCGGCATTCCGCGTCCATTCATATTATTATATACAGGATACGCGGCACCAACCACCATTGGCGCACTAAACAAAACAACTGCCAAGACCGCAGAAATGCTTGTTTTTTTCATTCCTTTTCCCCATTCCTTTTAGCACATTATATCATTTTATGGCTTTTCGTGCAAGCACTTGTATATCAGGAATCAGAACCAATTTTTTTTCTAATAAAAAATCCCACCAAACGGTGGGATTAAAACTATATTCCAAAGAAACGATTATACGTCTTTTGATTTACTTCTATTGGATATTCGCGTTGCAAGAACGAATTATAATCTTCGATTAAATTATTCTGCATCACGTTTTGCATTTCCTTTTTCAAGTCAGCCCTTTTTTGTTCATTCTGCACAGGCGCGATCGATTTTTTTATACTTAACACATAAAACGCATCCGCCCCAGGAACAATCGCATTCGTTCCAACTGCATCACGAAACGCCACGTTCAACAATTCGATTGGCGCCCCATCTGTACGCGACACATTCACAGATTTCTTGTTTTTCAATTCCTTGTTCTGATTCAAATCGACCAGCATTTCATTTGCACGAACATAGGCCTGTTTTTTCTGTTCAGCCTTTATCCAATCTTGAACCAAAGAATTTTTAATATTTTTAAACTCTGCCTTGTGCTCAGGATTAATCTTGTCAACACGAACAAACAAGAACCCGTCTTTCAATTCAATCATTTCGCTTTCGACTGCCTCGTCCATATCAAATATTTTCGCAATCATTTTATCAGACAAAACAACGTCTACTGGACGATTATCACGATTAAACGCCGCCAAAGACACATACTTTGCATTATGTTTTTTTGCCGCATCTGCCATTGTTTCGCCAGCAATAATATCGTCTTCGACCTTAATTGCGGTTGCATAACCCGCATCATATTCATCTGGCTTTGCGCTATCTGCTGCAATAAAGACATACGACACAGCACGCGTTTCTGGCACCATTTGCGGATTTTGATTATAATACGCTTCCAACTGTTCATCTGTTGGCTTGCCAACTGTAAAATCAGAATACTTTACTGTTGCATAATCTATATCACGCGTTGCATATCTGGCGTTATATGTAACATCGACAACAAATTCAGGAACCGAAATCGCTGCACCTGTCGCGCCCAAAACCATAGAACGCAAAATATCACCACGCAATACGTTTGCAAACTGTGCCTCAGAATACCCGGCGTTTCCCAAAACCCTGTCGAACATAAAGGTCGAAAACTCACCATTTTCTTGAAAATCTGGAAACAAACGAATTTCCTGGGCGATTCGTTTATCACTGACCACCAAATCTAAATCTTCTGCACGATTCAACGCCATTTGCTGCGTTGCTAAATTCATCAAGACTTTATTCGAAAATTGATTTTGCGCCGCTGCATCCGTATAGATTTCACGTTGCTGTTCACGCGTCATCTTGGCCAATTCGCGCGACTTTTCATTATTAAACTGTTGCGCAGTAATTTCGGAATCACCGACACGAATCAATGTGTTATCACCCACAGCACCACCAAAAATCCATTCAGCGACACCCCAACCAACAAACGAGAACGCCAAAACCCCGATTAAAATCTTGGCGACTGGTTTTTCTGATGCATTTCTTAAATATTCTAGCATTTGTTCCCCTTTTGCGCTACCATAGCAGAACAATAAACATAAAATCAACGAAAAAAAAGGAGATTTTTAATGAAAATTATCGCAGGCAACTGGAAAATGAACGGTACCCCAGACAGCCTAACTAAAATTCTGTCCGACTTATCAAAAATCGAAACAGAAAACCAAATTATATTATGCGTTCCTTATACTATGTTAAACGTAAAATCAGACAACGTGTCAATCGGCGCCCAAGACATCAGCAAACACTCCGCTGGCGCATACACCGGCGAAGTTTCTGCACAAATGGTCGCAGAAACAGGCGCAACCTATGTAATTATTGGGCACAGCGAATGTCGCCAATATCACAACGACACAAATTCTGATGTTCGCGAAAAAGCAACCCAGGCACTTAACAATGGTCTGACCCCTATTATTTGCGTTGGCGAAACAATGGACGAAAAGCAAGCAGGCAAAACAATGGCTGTAATTGAATCTGGGGTTCGTGAATGTATCCCATCAGGCACAGACCAGAAACTAATCATCGCATACGAACCACGTTGGGCAATCGGTGCTGGCATAACCCCAACCGAAACAGAAATTGCCACCGCACATAATTTAATTGCAAAAACACTTGCTGATATGGGATTATCTGGGACGCCTATTTTATACGGCGCATCGGTCAAAGGCAACAACGCCGCAGAAATTATGTCTATATCAAACGTTGATGGCGTATTGGTTGGTGGCGCATCCTTGAAAAGCGATGACTTCATACCTATAATAACCAGTGTAAAATAATTATATACTAAACGAAAAAAACGGACAATAAAATGAATGAAGAAAACGAAGTAAAAATTGACGAAGTATCTGTCGATGATGTCCACACAGACGCACCAGACCAAGGTACACAAACCACAGAAACAGAACGTCTGGCATCCGAACTGGCTGACTTAAACGACAAATACTTGCGATTGGCCGCAGAATTAGAAAACACACGCCGCCGCGCCGCACTGGACGCAGAATCACGCGCGCGCAATCGTGCAATATCTATTTCCGAAAAAATATTACCTGTGATGGATGCGATTGATGCCGCATTAAAATTATCACCTGATGACGCGGGCATTCAATCGATGGCACGCGCAATGGAATCTGCATTTGAACAAATCGGCATTAAACGCATAGAATCCGTTGGACAACTATTAAACCCTGCGCACCACAATGCAATTCAGGTCATTACCACGCCAGACGCAACACCAAACACAATTATCGAAGAAATGCAACCTGGCTATATGCTGGGCGACACCGTCTTGCGCAGTGCAATGGTTATTGTTGCAAAATAAAAATCCCCATTTTGGGGATTTTTTTAAAGAGTGTTCACTGCAACCAAACTTCTTTTTAAACTGCCGTTTTCAGAAACCTTTTTAACAAATTTCTGAACAGACGACTGCACCAAAATATATCTAGTTCTGGCCTTGTTTGCCTTGGCCCAAACATTTGGTGCTGGCAAAATTTTACCTGTTTCTGAATTACGCAAAACAAGTGTCGCAACCAATGCATATCCATTAAAGCTATACTTTCGCACACAAAACGAAGGATTATAAACAAGGCTACCAAAACCTGGGTATTTTTCCGATGCAATCGGCATAAAGACCAAAGCCGCTATTTCACGACCTTTAAATTCCGGCATCATCTCTATATCAGATTTTAATTTTTCTGCATACATTGCATTACTGTTGATTCCCAACATTCCCTTGCCCAGGAATTCATTTGTATTCCACTTTTTTGTATCAAAATTATAATACAACAAAGACTGATATTTCACACCAAACAATTGTTGCATTTTTTCATCAGACAACTTTTCAGGTACATTTATAGCACTCATTCCTTTTACCTTTTTATTTTTTAGAACGAACATTTATCGCAAGTTTTCGCAGGAACAATGTAACGTTTTACTTCTGTTCCGACTGGCTTGTAAACCGTAACAGGTTGCAAAACTTGATAATGTTCTATAACTTCCGTATGAGTTTTCAAACGAATTGGCTCTGCCATTTTCTGTTGTTTCCTTGGACAAGGACGAAATTTTTTAATTGGTCGATTAAACCGATGATTGGTTTGTACGATTTCGACCTGCTCTACAACTGTAACTACTTCTGTTTCTGTATACTTACAATCCGCCATTGCCGCCCCAGAAAGCAAAGACGCAACAACCCCAGCCAACAAAGTTTTTTTCATTTCCACACCTGTGTATTTAAACAATTACACATTCTCTTATCCCAACTTAGCATCCAAATAATAACATACTTTTTTCACAAGTCCAGAAAACAAACAAAAAAATCCCCACCATTTGGTGGGGGCATTTATCTTGGTTGTGCTTGTCATACAATATGCACGCCGATTTAATCAAAATCGTTAAAACCTATCTTTCTTTTACATAAATCAAAGAATCACACTTACCAACACATTTGGCCCACGATGCCATAGGCAACCGTTTTTCAAATTTATATCCGTTACGTTTCGCAACATTTTCTGAACGTACATTCCCGTCATCTATATCCAGCGTTATTTTCTTGAAACCAAATTTGAACAGTTCCGCCTCTAATGCGTGCAAAGCTTCACTCATAAACCCGTTACCATTTGCAGATTTTATTAACCAGTAACCAATTTCACAAACGTTATCACGAATATCAAAAAAGCGAACTCTGCCGACAATGTTATCATTATAAAAAATGTAAAAACATACACCAGAATCTGTTTTTATTTGATTTGCCCGTTTAGTCAGATACGCCTTAACATTATCTGCTGTCTTTAGTTCGCCAAAATGTCCCTGCCAATCCATCAAATAATCACGATTTTGTTCGACAATACTAAAAATTTTTTCTGCATTTTCTTTTGTCGGTTCAAGCACCCGCAACACTAATCGTGGTGTTTTTATTATTTTTGGAAATTTTGATAACTGCTGCATAAACATTCCCCTTTCTATTATTAAGACATTTGAACAATGTCTGATTTGCCTCCATTCTTTTTCACTGCTGGCAATATTGTCTTATACTAAACTAAGTAATTCTTGCCAAATAGATTCTACGATTTCTTTATCTGTTTTTTCTTTGATAGTTTCAAAAGATTTTTTTATTATTTCCAATTGATAATCTGACCATGGTAATTTAGACATATTTTTATCAAACCATTCATCAAGCAATATTGCATCTGGTTCATGTAATATATTTATTTGTTCAAAATTGGCAGAATTCCAATCAGCAATCATTTCATAAAGAGATACATCCGGAATATTTTGGACATTATCATAATGTTCAATATGATGTGTTGCATGTTTGTGGTGTGTATCGTGTGCATCTTTACAAAGGTCAAAATATTCATTCATCAAATTTAATTGTGGATGTTAATTATTATAAAAAATATAAGCATATCCTGTACGGATGGGTTCCTTTACTTTATCGCGGTCATGATCTGGAAAGTTATACCCCAACAAAGAAGCAAAATAATTAACCGATTTTATATGACATTCAATACGTTTTTCATAAAATTTAAAAATATCATCCGTATTAATAATCATTTTTACCTAACAAGTTATACTAGTTTTTTTAATAAAGTAACCTTTCCAAATATTCTTACTATAAAAAATACCAAACGGTCAAGTGTTTTGAACAATTTATGCCAATATGACTATTTTATATATTTATCTTGGTTGTGCTGTCTGTGCAATTCGCGAGCCAATTTAATCAAAATCGAACAAGAAATAATAGATTAAAAAAACAAATTATGGTATAATTGTTGGTATAAAAAAGGGCGTTGATATGGAATTTGAAGCATTAAAAAATAAAAAAATCAAAGTTGGCGAATATGTCCTTATGATTATTCCTGCAACTATGGAATATGCCAAAGAAATTTTTAAAATTGTATCACAAGACCCTAAGAATATGATTTTTTGGATGCCAGACGGTTTGTTTGAATCACAAGAACATGTTCTGATTAATTATTACCAACGTAATCGTTCCAACCGTGCACTTATGTTTGGGATATTCAAAGATAATAAATTATTGGGTGAAATCGGTTTTTCAGGCATTATGCAAAAATCTGGTAAAGTTGATATTGGTTATTGGTTAAAAAAATCTGCCAGAGGCAAAGGAATAATAAATAAATTGCTGCCCAGAATTGAAAAAATGGCATTTGAACAAGACTGGTGTCATAAAATACAACTTCATTGTGATGCTAAAAACATTGCATCCAAAACCATAGCAGAAAAGAATGGATATGTTCTTGAAGGTATTATTCGCCAAGACAGTAAATGGCCTAATGGTTCTCTGAGAGATAAATTGTACTTTGGTAAACGATTTATGATTTGTCCTCCGTCGAACGGAGAACGTAGATTGATGCGGCAGTATAATTCGGCTGGCAAAGACATTTCTATGAATACGTTGACATCAATGCGCAATGTGGATAC
>CALCEG010000001.1 GCA_937900435.1 uncultured Alphaproteobacteria bacterium | reverse complement strand
CGACGGGAGTGTCAAAAACGACCTGTTCAACCGTATGCGGCGCGTTGTTTATTTCTTCGGTTGTTTCGGTTGCGATTACACTATACTTATCATAGTATTTGTCGTATAGTCGCCTTATATCATCAAATCTTTCTAATGCCAAATCCACTGCTTTCTGCAACCGTTCCGCCTTGTCCGCTTGGGCGATTAGGTCGGCAAGATAGCACCAACGGATTGTGTTTTCGTCAAATGGACATCCTGGGTTTCCGCCAGATTCAAAAATATCATACGCAGTAATAATCTTATGATTATCAAAATCGTATGCTTTATGATGTTCCAAGATAAAACTAAAACTTTTCGGTTTTTCTTCTGGTTTATGCCAAATTGAATTACTCATTCTTCGCCCCTTTTGTAAAATATTGTTTCACTTGGCAACCAACAGTCAGAAGTTTTATCTCTGCCATTGTCAATTTCAAACGGACATAGTTGTAAATCTGTTCCTATGTTAGTCAAAATTCCATACATAAACCCATCTTCTGCATTTCCATATTCAACCAAACTACCAATCCATTTTCGCTGTTCTTTGTATGGGTCAACAGGCGTCAGATTCACTTCTGTCAATGTGTTGCAGTGAATAAAATCTTTTCGTCCAGCCATAAGTGCGTTGCAAACATCCGCAAGTTCGTTGATTTTATTCACACACTGTAATACTACCGTTCCCATCTCATTGGTTCGGTCAACTGATATTTTTTCAATCATTCTTCGTCCCCTTTAATTCATTGACAGCGTCCACAAGTTCGTTGATTTTCCACAGCATTACTCGTTCTGTGGTTTCTTTTAATAGTTCAATCTTCCTTGGTGTCTTTCGTGGCACTTCATAAATACACTCTGTCCAGTCCTTGCCGTCAAATTCGGCTAGTTTAAGTTTGCATATGCTTTGGTAGATAGTATCTTCACTGATGTAATACCACGTGGTCGCACCTGCTTTTGGTTTGGTTGACCAAATTTCAACATAACCGCTTCTGCTTTTCGTGACCCATCTAGGTTCAAAATCCAAATCCACAGATTCTAGTAATTGGTCTATTGTTATCATTTTAACACCCCATAAGTTCAAATTGAAGTTTGCACATGTTATCAGATATTTCTCTTAGTGTCTTATCTGATTCCATTATGTGCTGTTGTTTATCTATAATCTCTGCTTGATTCCGAATAGTATCTAGTTGTTTTTTTATAGTTTCCGTATTTCTGATATCTTCCATTATAAACCAACCGACCAGAAAGGCTAAGATACTCGTTGTTATGTTTTTTGCTCTTTCTATTGTTATCATTTTGTGTCCTTTATCAACTTGTAATAGATTTTTATAAAACCTAAACGGTTTACGGCTTTTACCATACATACTGGGCAACGGTGTGCTTTTTCCAAAGTGTCCATGTATTGTACAAACTCTCTAACCGCCCATCCTGTTCCGCTCGAACTATGGTTTACTGTGAAAGAATATCTATTATTCCATATCATTTTTTGTCCTTTAAGCTGCGCTTGTATTTGATAAAACGGCCATTCAATTCGTTTTCTTTTATCGCCAATTCTTATTTTGTGATCTTGCGTCTGATATATTGGCTGTAAAGTTTTTGCGATTCCGCCATCAGTTGTTCAAATGTCATCGTGTTTATACCCCGTACGCGCCGTCTTCCATTTTCTGACACACCATTGACATCCCAAAGATAATGTCGTTCATAAGGTCCTGGCTTATTCTGTTCTTACGATAGTGTTTACAGACCGCCTGCATCAGCAAAGTTGAAAAACCACCCAATTGCATGCCGCGTTTCCATTTCGCAAACAGTGCCTTGTTGTTGGTTGGAGTTTCCTGCAGGTTCTCGCAAACTAAATCTAAAGCGTCTTGCATTTGTTCTTCCTTTATCTGATTGCACTGTCGCAACATTGCCCTTGGAAACCGTGCTTGGACACGGGGGAAGTAGGTTTGGGTTTGCGACAGACAATTGCCGATGTTGCGTTCTAACCTGCCAGTGCTCAACAGGTTGAAAGGATTACCTACAC